>JAISQV010000084.1 GCA_031273985.1 Spirochaetaceae bacterium
AGCCCCTCCGGCCCCCGGATCAAAAAACAGCGCGCCCGTCTGTGTGCTTGAGGAGTTTGAAAAAAGGAAGTTAAGGCCGGAGGCCGCGCGGCTAGCGCACGGGGGGGGGGGGGGGGTAACAACCGCAAGCCGTAGTACAAAATAGTTCTCCCCCTAAAAAAAGAATAATCCAAAGAATTAGTAGCACAATAGCCGGGGTTTAAGGTTTATGCAAGAGGGTTTTGGATTTTTTTTCGAACGCAAGACTGTCTGCGGGCTCTTCGGCAGGGGGCCGGGCAGACGGCGCGGGTTTATGGGAAAGGTGAGGGCAGGTTGTACCGGCCCGGCGGCGAGCTCGATGCGTATTTTCTGCCCCTAGGCAGAAAATACGCAAAATGCTCTTGCCGGGCATGGCGTTTTACGCCCCGGGTACAACCCCGCCCCTCACGCGTTTCGGCAATAGCGCACCGTCTGTCCGGCCTTCGGCGGGGGAGGGCCGGGGGCGTTGCGGGGGGCTGGCCCCATATGCGTTTACTTTGATTCATTTTAACCACGAAAGACACGAAAAGCACGAAATTTTTGCTATTAATCATCTCATTATTCCTCTTCTTTTCGTATCTTTCGTGCTTTTCGTGGTTAATTTCTTGATAAGTATACGCATATGGTGTCAGTCACCCTCCACCACAAGACCGGGGAGAGGGCACGGGGAGAGAGGACGGGGCGTTGCGGGGCAGAGCCCCGCACGGGGGTAGCCGGAGACCCCGGACCCGCGAAGCGGGGAGGAGGCTCCGGCGTAGGGGGCTCGGCCCCCTCCTCCCTTCCTCTTTCCCCCTCTTTACGTGAAGGCCGCGTCAAATCATACTGGGTCTATGAGGACTGCCGCGCTCTACTATGATTATGACAGCGCCGCTCCGTTTTCCGCCGGGATTGTGGAACGGCGGCTGCTGGGGGAGCAGGCGGCGCTGATTCTTGACAGGACGATCTTCTACCCGGAGGGCGGGGGGCAGGCGGCTGACCGGGGGACGATTAACGGGGCGCCGCTTCTGGATGTGCAGGAACGGGAGGGAGAGATACTCCACCTGGCCGATGCCGGGGCGGATTTGCGGCCCGGTCCCGCGGTGCTGGTTCTGGACGCGGCGCGCCGCCGGGACTTTACGGTGCAGCATACGGCGCAGCATCTGCTTTCGGGGACGCTGCTTTCCCTTGCCGGGGCCCATACGGTGTCCATGCATCTGGGGGACGAGGTTTCTACCATTGATGTGGAGGCCCCGGACCTGGACGCGGAGACGCTGGCCGCCGCGGAGGACGCGGTGATCGCGGCCATAGAGGCGGACGCCCCAGTGCTGATCCACCTCTGCCCGCCGGAGGATGCGGGGGCCTTTCCCCTGCGCAAGAAGCCGCCTGCCGGGGAGGAGGTGATCCGGGTGGTGGAGATTGCGGGGAGTGATTTTTCGCCCTGCTGCGGGACCCACCTGAAGTCTACGGGCGGGATCGGGATGCTCCGCATTCTGGGGGCCGAAAAATACAAGGGCATGACCAGGGTGAGTTTTATCGCCGGGCGGCGGGTGCTCCGGGATTCCCGGATGCTGCGGCACAACGGCGAGGCCATCTCCCGCGCCCTCAAGGCGCCCCTGGCGGAGACGGCCAGGGCGGTTTCAGCGCTGCTTGAAAAGACCGCCCGCCTTGAGCGCCAGGTAGGGGCGCTTTCCGAAAAGGCCGCCCGGATCAGGGCGGAGGCCCTGCTCGCCGAAACCGGGCTTGCCGAAGCCGGACTTTCCGGCAGGCCGGGGGGCGGGAGGGGCAGGCTTCTCGTCAGGGTCTTCCGGGAGGAGGGCCTGGCGGAGATTCTCGATCTGGGCCGGGCCGCCCAAAAACTGACCCAGGCGGCGCTGGTCTTCGCCTCGGAGCCGGAGGGGAAGTTTGCCGCCTTCTGCGCGGCGAAGGATGCGGACCTGCGCCTCCTGCTCAGGGAAAAGTTTGAGGCCCTGGGCGGGCGGGGCGGCGGCGGCCCCGGTTTTTTTCAGGGGGTCTTTGATTCCCCGGAGCGTTTGACTCTTTTTATGGAATCCCTGGCCGATTCAACGGAGGCGCTATGAGCAGTATTTCTACCACCCGCGGGGACGGCGGCGAGACGGGGCTCCTGGGCGGCGAGCGTATCGCCAAGGATCACCCCCGGGTCGAGGCTATCGGTACGCTGGACGAACTTTCCGTTTTTCTGGGAGACGCCAAATGCGCCGCCCTCAAGGCCAGGACGCGGGAAATCATCGGGATCGTGCAGGGCCAGCTCATGGGGCTCATGGGGGCCCTGGCCCTTTCCCCGGCGGCGGCCCAGGGGCGGGACACGGATTCCAAAGCGGAGGCCGCGGAAACGCAGCTAAGCGCCTGGGTGAAGGAATTTGAGGCGAAGCGCCCCATGAAGGGTTTCGTGATTCCGGGGATGAGTCCGCCGGGGGCCAGGGTCGACATAGCCCGGGCCGTCTGCCGCCGGGCGGAACGGCGTATCGCCGCCCTTCACCGGCTTGAGCCGGTGAGCCCCGCGATACTGCGCTACATAAACCGGCTTTCGGACCTGCTCTTCCTGCTGGCCCGCCACGAAGACGATGATAAAAAAGAAGATGAAGAAACTACGGCTTGAATTCCGGGCCTTTTTGTGAAAAATCTAAGGCTGCTTTCCTGAAACTTGAGTTTCAGGAAAGCCCTTCTAAAATAGAAAAAAGAGCGTCCCGGGATCCTCAGAGCTGTGTGCGACTCCTTCGGAGTCTCGAGGCGCTCTTATTTTTGCAGACACCCCTCCCTCCACGGGTTTGGGGGAAAGTACCGCCTATTTAAGCACACAGATAAACGGTTTCTCCGGGCTTAATCCACGAAGCCCCAAGAAAAAAATTGTCTCCCCGGCGGGCAGCGTGTTTCAGGCGGCCCCCGGCGGAGCGTATACCAAAGTCTCCTGACTTACGGACTTCCGCAGCCGCCAGCCTTCCCGACTGACCGGGTATCACCCGGTTTCATCAGTGGCTGTAAAGGCGGCTGCGCGAACCGGGCTCCCAGCCTGCGGCTCCGTCCAAACACAGTTACGGGGTAGCGAGGGAATCTCACCCTGCTTCCTCTGAAGTATACAGGGAGATCATAGATCAAGAGGGGAGTAAAAGTCAAGAGGGGGGCGAGGGCAGGGCCGGCGCATATAAACTAAATGGCCCCCGGAAATACCTCGAAGGCGCTCAATTTTTGAAGAAAAAACAACCACTTTTCCGCTATGGTTTAAGGAAAAGTAAAGGGCACGAAGGGAGGAAAAAAGCGTTCTAACAAAAACCTTTACTTTCCCTTTAGTTCATAGCGGGAAAGTGCGCCTTTATGTTCCTTTGTGGTTAAAATTCTTCGGTTTTTTGTGATTTCGCGGTAACTAAAAATTATATGCGCTAGCCCTGGGGGCGGGGGGCTTTGCGCCGGTGAGTCCTTCCCCCGGCCCCGGCGCAGGGCCGGACTCAGCCCAGAAAGCCCTTGGCCTTGAGGAGCTCCGCGTTGAGGATGCCGCCCCCGGCGGCGCCCCGCACAGTGTTGTGGCTCAGCCCGGCGAAGCGGAGGTCGAAGACCGTGCAGGGCCTTATCCGCCCCACGGAGACCGCCATGGCCTTGCCCGCGTCCCTGTCCTTGCGGGGCTGGGGCCGGTCCGGCTCTTCCCGCACGATGATGCATTGCTCCGGCGCCATGGGCAGGCCCAGATCCTGGGGCAGGGCCCTGAAGTCCCGCCAAATCCGCTTCACCTCGTCCAGGGAGGGCTTCCGGGCGCCGAATTCGAGGCTCACGCAGGCCAGGTGCCCGTCGCTCACGGGGACCCGGTTACAGTGGGCGCTTATGCGGAGGGCCTCGTAGTTCTCGATCTTCCCCCCCGCCAGAGTGCCCAGAATCTTCAGGGGCTCCTCCTCGCTCTTTTCCTCCTCCCCGGCTATATAGGGCACCACATTGTCGATCACATCGAGACTCGCCACGCCGGGGTAACCCGCGCCGGACACAGCCTGCAGCGTACTCACAATGACCCGCCGCACCTCGTAACCCGCCTGAAGCAGCGCCCACAGGGGGGTCACGTAACTCTGTATCGAGCAATTCGGCTTAACCACGATGAAGCCCCGGTCCCAGCCGCGGGCCCCGCGCTGGGCCTCGATGATCCCGGTATGATCCGGGTTCACCTCGGCGATAAGCATGGGCACATCGGGCGTCCAGCGGTGAGCCGAGGCATTGGACACCACGGGAATCCCCTCGGCGGCGTAGCCCTCCTCCAGCGCCCGGATCTCGTCCTTCCCCATCTCCAGCGCGGAAAACACAAAGGCCAGCTCCCCCCGCCGCGCCGCCGCCCCGGCACGGGCGACATCGTTGGCGTCCTCCACGATCAGGTCCCACACGGCGGGGTCAGGCAGCCCGGCGGAAGCATTCCAGCGCCCCGCCACCGCCCCGGCGTAACTTTTCCCCGCAGACCGGGGAGAGGCCGCCGCATAGCGCACCTCAAACCAGGGATGATTCGCCAAAAGCGCCAGATACTGCTGCCCCACCATGCCTGTCGCGCCCAGCACGCCCACGGGTATCTTTGCCATCGCCACACTCCTTTGCCCCATTCTACCGGAAACGGTTAGTAAGTGATAAGGGAGGAGGGGCCGAGCCCCATATGCGTTTACTTTGATTCATTTTAACCACGAAAGACACGAAAAGCACGAAATTTTTGCTAGTAATCATCTCATTATTCCTCTTCTTTTCGTATCTTTCGTGTTTTTCGTGGTTAATTTCTTGA
>JAISQV010000199.1 GCA_031273985.1 Spirochaetaceae bacterium
GTCATGTTAAACTTAGAATTCCTGGGCCGTGCGAAGCGCCGCTTGACAAAAACACCGCTGTCCTGTATCTTTAGCTTCGATAATGTTCCATGAAGGAACAGCCAAAGCCCACGAAGGGGGGCGGATTCCCCGCCCAAACACTGTAAGTAAATTCACCCTGTTTCCATGAAGGAAAGGAACGACCCGCAGGGGAAATTCCGCCCGGAGATGAACTCCCTCTTAATCCTGTGAAGTATCCGTGTAAGGGATACCCGGCGGGCCCTGAGTCCGCCCATCAATTGTTAGAGGAGTTTAGAGATGAAAAAAAGCCTTTTAACTGCCGCCGGCATCACGGCTGCCTTCGCCCTTTCCCTGGCCCTTTTTGCGGGCTGCCCCACTGACGGGGGGGGGGGGGACGTTGACCCTCCGGTATTGAACGCGGGAAACGTGGTCAGTACCCTTTACTGGGCTACGGTGAGCTTTACTTCCAATAAGGCGGGAACATGGTACTACGTGGCATTGCCCGTTTCTGATTCGGCGCCGGATGCCGGGGTAATCAAAGCCCAGACCGCCGAAATAAAGGGTACGGGAAGCGCGGCGGCGGGAACCAATACCTTTACGGTTACCGATCTGACGAGTGAAGCTGGCACCTACACGGCCTATATCGTGGCGGAAGACGCCGAAGGTAACAGTTCCGGGGTTCTGGCCGTGCCCGGCATAAGAGCCGGATCCATGAACCTCCTCCCGGCTGCCCTATTCTCGGGAGCGGTCATTAATGCCATAGCCTATGGTAACGGGATATATGTTGCCGGAGCTGCCAACGGCTCAATGGCATGGTCCGAGGATGCGGCGGAGTGGACGGAGATATCAGCCGGAACCGGGGCTGGTGAGAGTCAATTCTCCAGCAGTGTTCTTACCGTAATCTATGCCAACAATATATTTGTGGCTGGCGGCATAAATGGGCAAACAGCATGGTCCGCCGATGGAAAGAACTGGACAGCAGGTACCGGCCTCCCCGGTGACGCTTGGATTTCTACCATCGTCTGGGACGGGACTAGATTTGTTGCCGCTGCCGCCACCCGAAAGATATGCACTTCAACAGACGGGAAAACCTGGTCCGTCCAAGACCCCGATCTCTCCATAACCACAATTGCTGGAATAGCTTACGGCAATGGCCGCTATGTCGTTGTTGGGACTAATTCTGACGCTACCAATGGGAGGCAGTTAGCATGGTCCGATAATTTAACAACTTGGACAGGAAAAACCCATGCGGAAATACAGGGGATGCTGGGCGCATACGTGCAGGCTTTTAATGCCGTAACCTTTGCCAGGGGGATTTTCGTCGCCGTTGGGCAAGCGGGAAAAATAGCATGGTCCGATAACGGAGAAACGTGGAATACGACAACGGGCTCACCTTTTGGCAGTAGTTATAGTTCGCAGCCAATCAATGCCGTAACCTATGCAAACGGGGCGTTTGTCGCTGCCGGGGGCAGCGGTACGATGGGCTGGTCCCCGGACGGAAACACATGGAATACCATAGAGGCGCATGACAAAGTATTCGGCACAAGTATAATCCGGGGCCTAACCTGGGGCGGCGGAAAATTTGTCGCTGTGGGAGCTAACGGAAAGATAGCCTATTCCGAGTAACCCGGCAGCCGCCGGCCTTTCCTGCCGGCGGCTTTTTGGAGATGCCATGAAAAACTATGTCTTGTACACCGCCTTCACCCTCTTCCTGGCCTTCGCCGGGTGTAACCCGGAGCTAAATACCGGCCCGGCGGATAACCCCGCCCCCCCGGTCCTCAGCGAAGGCCGGGCCGACTCAGCCACCCGTTCCGGCGCCGGGGCGGCCCTCATCTTTACCTCCGATCAGCCGGGGACCTGCTACTACCTGGTGCTGGACGCCGGGGACCCGGCCCCGGACGCGGCGGGGGTAAGAGCCCGGGGCGCGGCCAAAAACGCCGTGGCGGGGCCCAACGCCCTTGCCGTTACCGGCCTGACCCCGGAAACCAATTACGCCGCCTATATCGTGGTGGAAAACACCGCCGCCCTGCTTTCCCAGGTAATCACCCTCAGCGGTATCAGCCCGGCGGATTTTGCCATAACCGGCTCGGAATGGTACCTGGGCCGGGACCGCCTGGTCTTTCAGGACGGCACAGCCCTCACCCACGGCAAGCAATATGATTTTACCTATAATGCGGGGAACGGGACGGGCGCTATTACCGGGGATATATCCCAGACTGCTCACAGTCATGAAGGCATAAATGTGGATAGTGTCATCAACGCGCTGGGACCTTTTACCATAACGGAAGACACCCTCACCTTGACCTTCCACAACTACCGGAATTCCGGGTTTGAAGTCGCCTTTTCCAAAATCCCGGACCCCGCAGCGGCGGAAAACCTCCTGGTGGGCACGGCCTGGAGCTGGGGCGGCAACGGGCTGACCCTGGAATTCCTCCCCAACGGCAGGGTGTTACAGTACAGCTTCGGCGGCTATTACCCCCACCCGCATATCTACCCCTACACCTGGGACAGGGCGGCGCAAAAGGGAAGCATAGCCGGGGCGCTGCGGGTTTGCGGTTATTCAACAGCCACAACCCCTTTGGGGCCTTTTAGGATTATGACCCTCAAGGGCGACGGCATAACCCGCGTTTACTTTGATAACTACAAAAGCTACGGCCACGATGCGGACTACCACAAGAGGCCGGAAGGCTGACGGCCGGCGCTTTTATGGGCGCGGTCAAAGCCTTAACAGGAGATTTGCGATGGTGAAAATACGGACAGCCCCCGCCATAACCCTCCTTGCCGTTTTGCTGGGCTTCTGTATCGCCGGATGCGGCATGGAGGTCATTCCCAGTAACAACCCCCTGGAAGATTACGAGGAAGATGAACAAGAAGATTTTGATTTTGTATCCACGGTAAGCGAGACGGGCCTTCCCGGAACCCAATGGCTCTGGGGAGCATCGCTCCTGGAGTTTGGCGAAGACACGGTTACGTTCAGGGAAAACCATCAGTATTCCTACACGGTTGATCTTGAAAACAGAACCGGTGCCATTGCCACGCTGGGTAGTTTCACCCTGAGCGAAGACTACAAGATCCTTGAAATTCTTGATTACCGGAGTAACGGCCTGGGTTATAACGGGGTTTTCAAACTCCGAAAACCCGGAACCACAGCCCCGGTTTCCAGCACTACCCTGGTAGGCACGGAATGGAACCTGGGCTATAGCGGTGAAAGTTTTCTCAATGTCCAGTGGATCATCTTTTTTACCGCCACAGAAGCCCTGAACCAGTCCGGCGGCGGCGTCTTCATTGACGACTACACCTATAACAGCAAGACAAAAAGAGGCTGGATATATTTTATCAATAATTTCGAAATCCTTGAAAAAGGGGAAAGATTGTACATCCCCAGTTACAAGCAGTACGGACACGATATGACCTGTACCAGGGTTCATTAATGACAAAGATTTGGAGACAAAGATTGGAGATGTTATGAAAAAACGCTTCTTGTATTTAACCATCTTTATATTTTCTCTGCTTCTCCCCCTGTCTTGCGAATGGGCCGGCGGCGGGGTAGAGATCACCGGAGGCGAAAACACTGAGTGCCCCCTGGTCAACACGGTATTTGCCGGGGAGGACTCAGGCGGCGTTTGGATAACGGTAGCCTTCCGGGACAATACGGGCGCCGCCTGTTTCTTCGCCGCCAAAGACGGCAGGGAGCTGCCCGGCCAACCTTACGATGGCTCTTACGACTGGACCTACAGCTATGACGCCAAAACAAAAGCCGGGATCATCACCAATACCACGGGCGGCAGGGAGGGCTTCGCCCCCGGCTCCTTCCAGCTTACAAACACGGAAAAAACCCTGACCTTCTCCAATTTTGGCGGCGCGGGGGAACTCTCCCTGCTAAGGGTCCGCGATGCCGATGCCGTTGATGAGGCGGTCCCGTTTAGCGATCTTGACGAACTCCAGGCTAATCTTGACGGAACCGTATGGGCCGCCACGGGCTTCAGGACAAAAGACTGGACCACCCTGAGCATCGCGGCAGATTCCGATAACGCTGGAACCCTCATCGTATCCCACAGTTTCGATGTTACCAGTTTTCTCAGGGAATATTCAGATTACAGCTATTCAGAGGGGTCCGGCTCAGGTAACCTTTCGTACATCGGGCCCTTTACGGTAAGCGGTAACACCTTTACCTTCACCAACTTCTACGGCCACGGCGTTGCCGTACCCTTCAAGAGTATGCGCTGATGCAAAGAACCGGTAAAGTTATTGCCCTTTACACGGCCCTGCTCGTTCTTTCTTGCGGCCTTTCCTGTTCCCCTGGTTCAGACGGCAGCGGCGTTGTTTTCAGTACTCCGGAAAAGTACCGCGCCATGGTAACCGTCATTCAGCCGGGAAAGACCGGGGTAATTCAGGGGAGCGGCGATGAAGGCGTTTTTGTCGCCGGGCGTAACGTGGAACTGCAATCGTTTTGCATGGCCGCATACGAAACCACCTGGGAACTATGGAGGGAAGTCTACACCTGGGCCCTTGCCAGGGGCTACACTATCGCCAATCCGGGAACGGAAGGCCACGGCGCGGGAGGGACCGGCGGCCTAAGCTGGACGGCGGAAGAAAGAAAAACCCGCCCCGTTACCAACGTCACCTGGCGGGATGCCGTTGTGTGGTGCAACGCCTACAGCGAAATGGCGGGCCTCGTGCCGGTGTACTACGGCCCCAATGGCCCCCTCCGAGAATCCCGGAACAATACCTCCTCCGCCCCCTCCGATGTGGAAAGCCCCGCCGACACGGTGCGTATGGAACTTCGTAACAACGGTTTCCGGCTCCCCCTGGAAGCGGAGTGGGAATGTGCCGCCCGGGGAGGCGTCCCCGCCGCTCCCGCCTGGGCTTACTCCTTTGCGGGAAGCGATTCCGCCGCCTCCGTAACCTGGTACGAAAACAATGCAGGCGCGGGAGTATCAGGCTCCTCCGCTTATGGCGCTCACCCTGTGGGCAGCAAAAGCGGCGGGCCTTACGGCGGGGCCAATAGCCTCGGCCTCTTTGACATGAGCGGCAACGCCGCCGAATGGTGCTGGGACTGGCTTACGCTAAGCGGAGGGACAAATAGCATAAGCCCTGAAACGCCCGTAACCGGAGACGGGCCGGGGACCTTCGCCCACCGGGTAATACGGGGCGGCGGCTGGCTTTCCCATGAAGGAGACTGTAAAGTTACCAGCCGCAACTATTTCAGGCCCTTTAGTAATTCCCCCGCCATCGGCTTCCGCCTTGCGAGGTCCCTATGAAAAAGGTCTTTACCGCCGCACTTCCGGCGCTGCTCTCTGTTTTGCTCTACCTACTCCCGGCCTGCTCCCAGCAAATCGATCCCCGGAGTGATGATCCCTTTACCGGAGGAATCAGTGATACCCTCGTGGGAACATTTTGGGTCTGGGACAGTACCTGGGGCTACCGGACGCTCAAATTCGAAAGCCGCAACAGGGCCCTGTTCACCGATGACGGCCATACGCCGAGATTGGAAGTAAGAGTCGCCTACTACTTCGACGAAAAAACCGGTAAAGGCGCCCTCGAAACCTACGGCCTTTTTACACTAGGCGGCGATGGAACAAGACTGGAATTCTCAAACTGGAAAAACTACGGTCACGGCTCAGAATATTTGTACACAGAACAGGGGGATTCTTGAAGCCCGCAATTCCCGCCATAATTACCGGCCTTCTGCTTTTCACGGCAGCTTTACTGTCATGCGCCCCCTCCCCTCCGAAGAACCCCTCGTCATGGAGCTAAACTTGACCCACAAATACGAATAAAGATTTATAACCACTTTTCCGCTGTGGTTTAAGGAAAAGTAGAGGAAGCAGGGTTAACGGACCCTCTGGACCCCGTCTTTCAGCGGTTTTTTCTTGTTCTTTCGTAATCATCTTTCTTTCTTCGTGTCCTTTGTGATCTTTGTGGTTAAATTCTTAAGAATTCTATGGGTCAAGTTTAGCACTACGGGGGGCGCTGGCCCTGTCTCAGCGGGCCGCCCGGCGGCGCTTCCCCCGGGAACGGAAAAAGCGGGCAAGCACGGCGGCGGCGTCATCGGCGGTGGAGAGGCCCAGGGGGAAGGCCCCGGCCCGGCGGCAGGCGGAAAGCCACAGCCTGGAACGCTCCTCGTGCCCGGCGGCCCAGCGGCTGCGGAACAGCGGGGAAGACGAGGGGTGCAGCGCAAGGCCCGTCTCGTTATCAAGAAGGGAAATCCCCGCCGGGGGCGCCTCCGTATCCAGGGGGCCGCTTATTCTCAGGGCTATCACATCGTGGAAGGCGGCCAAATCCCCCAGCTCCCTTTCCCAGTGCAGCGCCATAAAGTCGGAAATAACCGCCACAAGGCAGCGCGGCCCGCCCCGGCGGAAGTGCTGACTCCCCAGAAGCCGCGCCGTGCCGGCCAGGGCCCCGCCGAGGGCGCTGCCCCCGCTCAGGGGCTCCTCCTCCAGGGCGCTGTTCAGAATCGCCATAATGTGGGGCCGGCCCTTCCGGGGCCGCCACACCCGGCCAAGGGCGGCGTCGAAAAACACCGCCCCCACCTGCTGGCCCGTCCGCTCGGCGGAAAGGGCGAGCAATGCCGCCGCCAGAAGCCCCTGCTCAAAGCGGCTCAGGCTTTCCCCCCGGCCCCCGGTACGCATGGAGCGGGAAAGGTCCAGTACGATGCAGAGGGAAAATTCCCGCTCCTCCCGGTAGAGCTTGACGTAGGGCTCCCCGAAACGGGCGGTAACATTCCAGTCTATTGCGCGGACATCATCCCCCGACTCGTAATGCCGGACCTCGTCAAACTCTATCCCCTGCCCACGGAACACCGAAGCAAAATCCCCCGCCAGAAGATCCTCCGCCAGATCCCCGGCGCTGATCTGGAAGGCGCGGATCCTGCTTAACAGCTCAGCTTTGTTCACGGGCTTCCGGGCGCGTCCTGACTCTTCTCCGCGTTTTTCGCAGCCCTCTCAAATTGCCGGAGCCGGTAAAAAGTGTAGATCTCCCTGCCATAATCGGTAACTTCCCAAATCTCCTCCCCCGCGCCGGGAGTGTAGTGAACCAGCCTCAGCGTATGCAGGTCCGCCATGATCTTTTTGACGGTGTTGGAGGGCGTGGGAAAATCCTTGCGGATGGCGCGGCCCAGATCGGGGTTAAGAATATTACCCAAAAAGCGGGAAAGCTCCGAAGTGGTCTTGCCCAGGTAGAGTTCCGGCACAAGCAGTTTGAAGAGGCGGAGGTAGCGGCACTTGATCGTGTTCTCCCAATTTTCGCCGCCGGCATAGTAAAAACTCAAGGAGCTGCGGTTGTTGTTGAGCAGCACCAGGGTACGGCGCATATTTTTCTGCCATCGGTTCTTGCCGCCCCCCGCAAGGGCGGCCTGTCTGCGCAGCGTTTCATTTTCCGTTATCAGGCGGCCCATGGCATTGGCCGCCGCAGGGCTGGCCCGTTCCGCGCCCGGAGCCCAGCCTCCCCGGGGGTTGAGGAAAAATTCCTGGGTAAGCAGTTCCCGCAGATTCTGGACAAGATCCGCCGCGCCGGACCATTCTACATGGGGGTGGGCCCGGAGCCTTTCCTTAAAATCATTCAGGGCCTCAATAAGGGCCGGATCATGTTCTTTTTTGGCCGCCTTCCACCGGGCCTTTTCCCCAAGGATCGCCGCCAGCACGGGAACCCCCGTTTTAAGCGCCTGGGCGTATTCAATTTCCGTGGAACTGCCCGGCGTCCCGGCATCTTCCGGCAGGGCGCCGTATTTATGGGCCACCAGGGACAG
>JAISQV010000205.1 GCA_031273985.1 Spirochaetaceae bacterium
GCAAAACCCTTGCCGGCGGCGCCCGCCCTGGCCGCCTCAATCGCCGCATTGAGGGCAAGAATATTGGTCATTTCCGTAACATCATTTATGGCGGAAAGATTTTCCGAAGCGTTTTTCGCGCTGTCCTGCAATTCGTCCGCCAGGGCGAAGGACTCTTTAAATTCCCTGTCTATAACCCCAAAGCCCTCATCCACCCCCTTGATATTGGCCTGGTTTTTTGAAAAACTCTCGATAAAATTACCTGTACTGTTTTGAAACGAAGCCGCGCTGTTTTTCATGGAGTCCGAAAGGGGGCTGAAACTTTCGTTAAGATAAGAGATGGTAATATGGAGCAGCTCGCTCCTGGAGATTATTTCAAACATCAGGGATTTTAGTTTACTGTTTGCATAATGGAACAGCCTCTTGTTCCTGAGAAACAACCTGGCATCCTGGGCATCGGGTTCTCCAAAAAACACAGCCGTCAGGGTTTGATTGTGGTGAGTAAAAAGCTCCTCGCCGTAGGTGTTAAAACCGGCAAAGTCGAGCCCCTTGAACACATCATTAAAGGCATCGATCTTCCGCAGCTCCTTAAATTCCAGATACCGCAGCACGCAGTTAAAAAGAAGCGCCCCCCGGACATTTGAAAGAAACTCCCCCGCTTCCCGCATGGCTTTTTCGGCATTATCAATAATATCGCCCTGTTTTAAAAGATAAACCGTGGTGCCCGATTCTATATAACAGTAAAACTGTATCCCCCTCCCGTCAATAATGGCGTTGGGGCTGCGGACAAAGACACTTTCGCCGATAAGAACGCCAAAGGGATTCTTCGCAAAATGATTCGCGTCAAGCCTGCCCGGATCGGACACGCCGAGAAGCCTGGCATAATAGGACGCGGCAGGTTCGCCGTTTATCTCCCAGACTATACGCTTGTACTTTTCCGAATTCGTTACCGTAAAGGACGTGCGGGTCGGCAAATAATGCACGTAATGGTTAAAGAAAAAGGGAATCTTCATTTTCATCACCATCACCGCAAGGCCGTCGCCGGAAAGCCTCTCGTCTATGCCCACCAGGGTTCTGGTAAAGGCAAGCTCATCCGCAGCGGCGCCGCCTATGAAGGGGATGTTAAAGGCCCTTTCCAGGCTGAATTCCTTCATGATGATTTCCCCGAGACAGAGGCCGTCAAAAAAGATAAGCCCCAAATATTCATCCGGGTTCGCGTCCCGCAGGCCGGGCTTCCGCTTCAATTCCTCAAGGGCGCCCCGGGCCGCAAGGGCGGGGTCCGCCTTTACCCCTTCCCTGAAAGCGGTAAACACTTCGGCCACCTCTTCCCCGGAAAGCGACATGGCGCAGATACCTTTCTCCACCGCGCCCCCCGAGGCCCACCCGCCAATCATGGAGGAACCTATACAGACCGCCTGGGGAAAGGCCCGCTTGAAGGCCCGCTGCGGCTGCTGCCCCTCAAATTCAACGGAAAAGAAATAGATTACTACTTTGACTGCATCCTGGCGTATCTCGTTAATGACCCCTTCAACATCGAAGGATGAGCGCGAAGCTGTTTTGATCGCCATACATTACTCCTGTCCCGCCGCGGCGGCGTTGTCGCGCGCAATGAACACATCCGCGCCTTGAGGTACCGGCCCCCATGAGGACATTATACACGGTAATCCGCAGAAAAAAACATTTTTTTCAAGAAAGACAAAAGGGAGGGAGGATAAGGGTGGAAGGTGGAAGGAGAATAAGAGGGGCGCATCCCCGGTGCGAAGCACCGGGGACCGGGCTATCCGCTGCAATCTTATCTGCCCTAAGGGGCAGATAAGGATTTCCGCTTCTATCCCTTGCGCGGAAGACCCTGCCGGGTAATGCCCCCTCCCGCTGCCGCAAAAAATTAAGCGCCGGGGCGCTCCGCGCAAACTCCGGGAAGGGGTGCGTTGCTGCTGAAGCCGCAGAGCGGCTTCAGCTTGGGAGTTTTGCTGCGCAAAACTCCAGGAAGAGAGTACGGGGCGTTGCGGGGCGTCCCTGAAACCTAATTTAGCCTATTTTAGTTTAGCCCATGTACTTTGTCAACAAAAAACCGAGAATAACCAAGACAGGGCCGACGCATATCAATTTCAAAACACCTCGAAATTACAGAAAGCTGAAGAATATTAACCGCCTTTCCGCTATGGGTAAAGGAAAAGTAAAGGCAAAAAGGGGAAATAAAGAAAAAGAATAGGAGAGTCTGTGGCGCTTTCCTTGTCTTCCTTCGTGCGCCTTGATGTTGGTCCTTCTTTGTCCGTGTTGTCTACTTTTCCTTTAAAGCTGGCGGAAAGCGCCCTCCCCCGCGAGAGCGGGTCTTTCGTGGTAAAATTTTCCGGCCCGTTAATACGGTAAAACCCTCAGAGGCCCCAGCCCCTAAGCTTGTTCAGCAGGGTCTTCCGGGTGATACCCAGCTCCTCCGCCGCCCTGGTGCGGTTCCCGCCGTTCCGCCGGAGGCTCTCCAGTACGGCCCGCCGCTCCACCTCGTCCAGCGAGAGGGCGGCGCCCGCCGGCGCGTCCGGGCCGGTATCCGGGCCAACGCCCGGCGGCGGAGCGGCCCGCAGCCCCTGCCTGCCGGGCGCTTCTATGTCCCCCGCCTCTATGCGGCTCCCGGAGCCGTAGATCAGCGCCCGTTCCAGTATGTTTTCCAGCTCCCGGACATTGCCCGGAAAATCGTAGGAGGCCAGCAGCGCCGCCGCCTGGGGGTCCAACTCCCGGAGGGGCCGCCCCATGCGGGCGCAGAGCTTCGCCAGTACATGCTCCGCCAGCAGGGGAATATCCTCCCGGCGTTCCCGCAGCGGCGGAATGACCAGGCGGAACACATTAAGCCTGAAGTACAGGTCTTCCCGGAAGCGGCCCTCCTTGACCAGGGCTTCGGGATCGCGGTTTGTGGCGGAGATGATCCGGGCGTTCACCGGAATGTCGCTGCCGCTCCCCAGGCGGCGTATCTTCCGGTCCTGCAGCACCCGGAGCAGCTTCACCTGCAGGGGAAGGGGCATCTCGCCTATCTCGTCCAGAAAGATGGTCCCCCGCCCGGCCAGTTCAAAGAGCCCCTGCCGCCGGGCCGCCGCGCCGGTAAAGGAGCCCTTCTCGTGGCCGAAGAGTTCGCTCTCCATAAGCCCCTCGTGAATGCCGCCCATGTTCACCGCGGCAAAGGGCTCGTCGGCGTAGGGCCCCCGGCGGTGTATCTCCCGGGCCACAGCCTCCTTCCCCACGCCGGACTCCCCGGTGATCAGCACCGTTACCCCGGCGGCGGCGATCTTCCCTATGCGCTCCCCCAGCTCCCGCATGGGGGCGGACACCCCGATGAGCCCCTCCCCGTCCCGGCGGGTACGGGACTCCGTTTCGAGCCGGTTTTCCCGCTTCTTGTCCTCCACCAGGGCGCGGAGCTTGATCACCAGTTCCGCCGGGTCGAAGGGCTTCACCAGATAGTCCCGGGCCCCGGCCTTGAGGGCCGCCACGGCGTCGGAAATCTCCCCGTGGGCGGAGATCATGATGACCGGGGAGGGGAGCCCCCGGCGCTGCATCCATTCCAGCAGCTCCTGCCCGCTCATGCCGGGGAGCTTCAGGTCCAGCACCACCGCTTCCCAGGCTTCTTGCGCCAGCAAAGTTTGGGCGGCCCCGGCGTCCTCCGCTCCGGCGGCCTCTATACGCTCCACGGCCAGGTACTTGATAAGGCTCTCCCGGATATTCCGCTCATCGTCAACGATCAGGACACTCATATCACCTCCCGCCCGTAGCGGGCGTACCCGTACCGGGCGCTCCTTGCGGGGGCCCGCTCGCGGCGGGCAGGCTAAGGCGCACCAGGGCCCCGCCGCCCTCCCGGTTTTCCAGGCTCAGCGAGCCCCCGGCGGCCTCGGCAAAGCGGCGGCAGATGGCGAGCCCCATCCCGGTTCCCGCGCTCTTGCGGGTAAAGAAGGGATCGAAGACCCGGCCCAGGTCCTCCGGCGCAACGCCCCGCCCCCGGTCAAAGACCGTAACCATGACGCGCCCGGAACCGGGGACGGCGCTTATCGAGGCCCCCGCCTCCTCGGGCTTTCCGCCGCTTTCCAGTGCATTGCGGATAAGATTTTCAAACACCGAGCGGAGCCGTTCCGGGTCGGCGAAGACCCTGGCCTCCAGGACCTCCGGCGGCGGGCCCTCCGGGGGCGAAGCCTCAAGAGGGCGGGTCTCGAGAGACCGGGTCTCAAGAGACCTTACAAAGCCGCTTCCCCGCCCGGTAAGCCGTTCCGCCGTCTCCCTAAGCGCATCGTAGACCGCCAAAACCTCCGGGTTTCCCCGGGGATCGCGGAGATAGTCCCCTATACGGTAACTCAGGGCGGAAAGCCGGTCCACCTCCTCGTTGATGATCCGGAGTTCATCCCCGCCCTGACCGGCGTAGAGCTTCTCCAAAAGCCCCGTCTGAATCCTGATCGCCAGCAGGGGATTCTTGATCTCGTGGGCCAGCGTCGAGGCGGCGCTGCCGAGAACCACCAGATTCTTCTGCCCCTCGATACGCTCCCGGTACTCCCGGTTCCGCAGATACAGGCTCCGCACCCT
>JAISQV010000224.1 GCA_031273985.1 Spirochaetaceae bacterium
CAGTTTCCTATGCTGGTAAGCACCCGTATGTCAACCTGCCCGCCCTTCAGGCCCATCATCTTTTCCCAGTACAGCAGGGCTTCCCGGTACTCCCGGAAATCGTAGTGCAGATGGCCCAGTCCTATGATCGCGTAGGGATTATCATCGTCCATTTCCAGCACCCGGTGGTACACCGATTTGGAGCGCCTGAAATCCCGTATCTTCCGGTATGCGTCGGCTATACGGGTAAGAACGGTAATATTCTTGTCGTCGTGGAGAAGGTACTGCTCCCAAATCTCTATGGCCCTGCGGTACTGATTCATCGCCTTGTAACAGTCCGCCAGGCCGAAAAGCGCATAATTGTTTCCCGGATGACGGTCAAGACAGCGCTGGTAGTACTCCGCCGCCTCCCGGTAGGCCCCCTGTTTCCGCGCCGCGTCGCCCATGCCGACCAGGGCGTAGTTATTTTCCCCGTCGACCAGCAGTATTTTGGTAAATTGATCAATGGCGGCGGAAATATTGTTTTCCTTGAGCAGATGATAGCCCCGCTTGGACAGCTCCGAAATTTCCGGTCCTTCCGCGTCTCCGGCGCTTTCCCTGTAACCGGAAGAAAAAAGACCGCGCTCCTGCACTGCCGTAGCAGTAAATTCATCATTCATTTTTTTGCTCCAACCCATTTTCATTAATCAGTTTTTTTATAACAACTGAAAGATCCCCTATGATCGAGGCCGCTTTTGCCTTGTCCGGCGCCGTCCAGTACATCCTCAGCGCGTCCAAAACCCTGCCCTGAGACTTGTAATAATCCCCCACCCGGGTAAGACCGTCGGAGTAGCCGGTGGTTAAAAATATTCGCCTGGCCCCCTCAATGTCCCCCTCCTGGTAGAGGATGTTCCCCTTGCGATTCAGCGCGGCCTTCTGCGCTCCGTCAATGGCAGGCCGGGCAGTGGTCTTGACAAAGACCGCCTCCCCTTCCAATCCGTCAAAGATCTTTTTGGCATCCACGTTTCAAACTCCCGCATTGACATAATCAATTCTATCACAAAATTACAAAAAACAAAAGTCTTTTCCGAAATTAAGGCTTTTTTTGAAGGGCCCCGGCGAAAAACCGGCGGCCAAACCTCCCAAAAACTCCGGGCTGCATTCCCCGCACCCCACAGTAAAATCACTCGGTAGAAAAACTGTTTCATTCATAAACAGGCCCGTGTAACGGCACAGAACCGGGCGCTGCTAGCCGCTTCCGCCTTCCCCTGAAGCGCCGCCCGGAGTCGCCTGAGGCCCCGGCAGGCCCCTGAAAAAGGACGCCGCCGAGCGCCCGTAGTTCCGGCTCCGGGCCAAAAACAGGCGGCCCGGAGCCGGGTCCCGCAGCCCCTCCCGCTCAGGATCGTTCCGGGGGTGGTGCAGGATCACCGTGGTGCCCTCCCCCATGAGGCGGGACGCGGCTATGCTCCCCAGCAGCTCCGCCTTGTAGCCGTAGGAAAAGGGCGGATCGCAGAAGATCAAATCAAAAGGCCCCTTTGCCCGCCGGACGTACAATTCCACCGCCATAAACCGGCACCGTATCCCCTGGGGGGCCAGGGCGGTATTGCTGAGCAGAGTCTGCCGCTTCAGGGGGTCCTGCTCCACCGCCTCCACCGGAGCGGCCCCGCGGGACGCAGCCTCCAGGGCGACTATGCCGGAACCGGAGAACAGGTCCAGAAAGGAGAGCCCCGTCAGGTCCCCCAGGGCGCCGAAGATCGATTCCCGCATCCGGTCCATGGCGGGGCGTATAAGCCCGCCGGGCATCTCTACCCGCCGCCCCCGCAGGGTCCCCCCGGTGATACGCACGGGATCATTCCCCGAGGAGGGCGCTCAACTCGTCGGAACTCACCAGCGGTTCCGGGGCGGCGGCCTTGGCGGCGGCGCGGGAAAGCCCCTCCGCCTCCTTCTTGCGTTCCAGCGCTCGAGAACGGAGAACCTCAAGCTTCTCCTCCGCCGGGGGAAACTGCGCCGCCATGCCCCCGTCCCTTTTCAGCCCCTCAAGAACCTCCGCAAAGGCCCGCTCCGTTTCCGCAAGGTTGTGGTACTGCTCTTCCCGTTCAATGTAGCGGATACTCGCCGAAAGCTGCTCGCCCAGGGCGCCCAGCGCCGCGTCAATAAACTCCGCATCCTCCAGCGTCTTCTCCAGAAACAACTCCGGGTCCGCCTCAAGCAGCAGCATATGCTCAATCATGCGGATACGGGTATTGAGCATAAAAAGATTGTCCTCAAAATTGATGCGCCTGTTCATGTTACCCCATATATCGGCGTCTGCCCGCCGGAAAAAAAGCGTATCCTGGAAGCGGGAAGAAACAAGAGGGGGGCCGATTACCACGCCTTTACCGCGCAGCCACAACTTCACGTCCCGGCCCCCCCACGCTCCAAAGGTTTTGGCCGCCTCCGCGGCCAAAACGCTTTTGCGCTACCCCCCTACAGGATGCCCCAAAGCCGCGTAAAGGAAAATGAAGAATCTTACACGAAGGCGCACGAAGGAAGATAAGGTCCACATCTTCTCTTCATCTCTCTTCCTTCGTGTCCTTGGTGCCCTTTGTGGTTAAAATTCTTCGGTTTTTTGTGATTTCGCGGTAAATAATTATATGCGCTGCCTCCACTGCCCTGACTCCCCCCTTGAAACAAATTTCCTTTCCCGCTATTCTGGAAAAACCTTCTTGCCCGCTTTATGAAGGCGGGCCAAGCCGGAGGGCGTCTTGCAAGGCGGGCGTCCAACCCACGTCCATAAGGAGGACCCATGCGTCAGTACGAACTGACGGTCATCTTTCCCCTGGAAGAGGACCAGTATCAGGCAGGCAGAGAGCAGGTTTTGGCCGATCTTGCGTCTCACGAGGCGGAGATCGTCAAGACCGACGAGACCGGCGACCGGAATTTGGCCTACGAAATCAAAAAAAGGCAGCGGGGGCGTTACGTCCTGTTTACCCTCAAGGCGGATCCGGCCAGGATCGCCGTGCTGGACCGGATTTTCAAGCTTAACGCCAATCTTCTCAAGTACCTTTTCGTCCGAATCGACGAATAGGGGGTGATCCATGGCCGATATAAACCACGTGGTGCTGGTGGGGCGGCTCACCAGGGACGCGGAACTCAAGTACACCGCCGGAGGTCAGGCGGTATGCAAATTTTCCGTCGCCGTGAACCGCCGGAAAAAGTCCGGCGAGCAGTGGGTGGATGAGGCGAACTTCTTTGACATAGTCCTCTGGGGCCGGCAGGGCGAGGCGCTGAATCAGTACCTGGTCAAGGGCAAGCTGGTCGGAGTGGACGGCGAGCTCCGCCAGGACCGCTGGGAACAGGACGGTCAAAACCGCTCCAAAGTCGAAATTGTCGCCGCCAACCTGCAGCTTCTGGGCGGAACCGGCGGCGGCACGGGTGCCGGCGCGGGGGGCGGGGCTTCCGGGACTTACGAGCGCCGGGGAGAGGCCGATCAAGCCCCCGCCCGTGAAAGCCGCCCTTCGGACGATGGTTTTTCCGATGATATTCCCTTTTAAGGGACAAGGAACCGGCCTGCGGGCCGCATGAAAGGAGTTTAGTCATGTCTGATGAAAAATATACGGAACCTTCACCCAGGTTTTCCCCGGAAAACGATCGTCCCCCCCGGCAGGACAGGGGCGAGGGGCAGATGGACGGACGGGACGGCGAAGACCGGGGCGGCCGGGGCAAGGGTAAGGTCTACTTTAAGAAGAAGGTCTGCAAATTTTGCACCCAGAAGCTCAAAATCGATTACAAGGATTCGGACACCCTGCGCCGTTTTATCACGGACCGGGGCAAGATACTCCCCCGGCGCATCACCGGCACCTGCGCGAAGCACCAGCGGGCCCTGGCCGTGGCCATTAAACGGGCGCGGACCATAGCCCTGCTTCCCTTTGTCGCCGACTAAAGAGCCTTGTCCGGCGGAATCACCGGCGGGGAAGCACCGCTTCCGGGGGAAGCCCCCGAAGTTCCGGCGCTGATCCCCGCCCTGGTCTGCGCTGCGCTCTGCGTAGCCCTGAACCATATCCCCTACGGGGGGATCTTTTTTCTGACGCCCCTGGGTCTGGCGGCCTTCGCCTGGGGCAGGAAGACCGCCTGGATTGCGGGGCTTCTGGCCCTGGCCGGCGGAGTCTTGGCGGCCTTTGTTTTCCGCGGGGACTGGACGGGGCTCCTGTACTTTACCCTGGCGGCGGGGCTCTTTGTCTGGATCATTGCGCCCCCCGCCCCGGCCATGCTTCCCGGTGTGCCGGGCCGCATAGTCCTGGCTTCGGGCCTCTGGGCGGCGGCCCTGGGAGGGATACTCCTCGGCGGCGGGGAGGAAAGCCCCCTGAGGCTCCTCTTCAGGGCCCAGGGGGAGTTCATCTCCTCCCTCTACACTACCGCTCAAGGCGCCGATGTGGTGGAGCGGGAGATGATGCAGCGTTACCTGAGCCCCGACGCCGCCGCGGGCCTGATCATGGGCGTAACCCTGCGGGGCGGCGCCCTGGTTTCCTGCGTCCTGCTCTTTGTGTTCAACCTGGAGGGCGCCGCGCTGGTGAATTTCTTTATCCGGCGCGTAAGACCCTCCCTCAACCTGGCGGATTTTCATGCCCCGCGCTGGCTGATATGGGTCTTGTCCCTGTCCCTGGCGGGAATAGTGTTGAGCCGCGGTTTGGGCATTGCCGCTGCGGATATTGCCGCGTGGAATGTCCTTGCCGCCTGCGCCGTCCTGTACCTGGCCCAGGGCATAGGGATAATCGGCTTTTTTTTGGCCCGGCGGGTTTTGGCGCCGGGGCTCCGAATGGGGATACATATCCTCATCATCGTCATGGTTTTTAGTCCTGGAATCAACGTGGTTCTTCTGGGCGCCGTAGTCGTCCTGGGAATCGCTGAAAATTGGGCGCCCCTGAGGGTCAGCCCCGATAGAGACAGGCCTTCCTCAACTCCGGGGAACGGGGATTGATCCGGGGGATCGTCCTCAGGGTCTGCATAATCACCGCGGCAGCCGCCGCAGACGGAAAGGCAGGGCTTTTTCGTATCACGCTTGACGGGGATAAGGGTCCCCGTGAATCGTAAGGGAGCTTGGATTATGAAGGTAATTTTGAACAAGGACCTCTCCCCCCTGGGGGAAGAGGGGGACATCAAGGAAGTTGCCAAGGGTTACGCCCGGAACTATCTCTTTCCCCGGGGCATAGCCCTTCCCCATACCGAAAGAACCGTGCGCCTCTTTGAGGCCCGGCGGGACGAGATAGAGGCGCGCAAGGCCGCCAAACGCCAGGACGCCGCGGGGCTCAAGGAAAGGCTTGAGGCCCTCGAGGTGATTATCACCATGCCCGCCGGGGCCAACGGCAGACTCTACGGCGCGGTAACGGGGCAGCTTATCTCCGAAGAACTGGGGAAACTGGGCTATCCCACGGAGCGGAAGCGCATCGATCTTCCGGGAAACAGCTTTAAAAGCGTGGGCAGGTACAAGGTAACGGTGAGGCTCTACGAGAGCGCCGCCGCGGAGATAACGGTTTCGGTGGAGGCCCAGCCGGTGAAGACCGAAACCAGATCCGCCCCGCAGACCCGCCGGGGCCGCCGCCGGGAGGAGGAAGCCGCTCTGCTTGCCTCCGGCGCGGAACCCCTTCCCGATACGGAACCCGCGGCTGAAGCCGTTGCCATGGAACCCGCTCCGGCGGAGGCCCCTGCCGAGGCCGTTGCTACTGAACCCGCTCCGGCGGAGGCCCCCGCGGAAGCCGTCCCGGAGGCCGCCGTTCAGGAATCCCCGGCTGAGACCGCCCCTTCCCCGGAAGACGCGGAAGGCCCGGCGCCGCCGGACGGAACTTCCGGGCTTTAGGGCCGGTCCCGGAGACGGCATAACAGGTGCGTCATGGCCGGCGGCGTCAAAGATAGGATAGCTCCCCACAACGAAGACGCCGAGCGGGCCGTTCTCGGCGGGCTTATGCTGGACGAGGACGCCATTGCCACGGCCATAGCCTACCTCCGGCCCGCGGATTTTTATTCCAACGCGAACCGCCGGGTCTGCGAGGCGATCTTTAACCTCTACAACCGGGGGATAAAGGCGGACATACTCACCGTGGTGGAGGAACTCAGGACCGCCGGGGAACTTGACGCCGCGGGGGGCGAGGCCTACGTGGCCTCCCTCACCACGGTGGTACCGACCATCGCCAACAGTGAATACTATGCGCAGATCGTTCAGGACGGCTCCGTCCGGCGCTCCCTGATCCGCATTGCCGGGAAAACCGCCTCGGAAGCCTACGACGAATCCAGAAATTCCCGCCTGATTCTTGAGGAAGCCCAGCAGCACCTCTTCGATCTTACCGACGCCCGGCAGACTCTGAGTTACCGGAGCGTCAAGGAGATCATCCCCAAAACCATAGATATTCTGGAGAAACTCAAGGGTTCCGGCCGGGAATACACGGGAATTCCTTCGGGCTTCGACGAGCTGGACCGCATGACTTCGGGCTTCCAGGCTGCGGAGCTGATCATCATCGGCGCCCGGCCTTCGGTGGGAAAAACCGCTCTGGCCCTCTCCATGGCGGCGAATATCACGCTGGCGAGGAACAGCCTGGGGCAGAAGATGGAGCGGCGCATACCCGCCGCCTTTTTTACCCTGGAGATGCCCGATCAGGCCCTGATGATGCGCCTCCTTGCCGCGGAAGCGGGGGTAAGCTCCAACGCCCTCCGTACAGGTTACTACACGGCCAGCGATCTCCACAAACTCGTTGACGCGGCGGGAAGACTCTACGAGGCGCCCCTCTTCCTGGTGGATATGCCCAACCTTAAGCTTCTGGACCTGCGGGCCCAGGCGCGGCGGCTCCGGGCGCAGGAAAAGGTCGAAATCATCTTTATAGACTACCTCACCCTGATAAGTTCCGAAAACAGCCAGCTTCCCCGGCATGAACAGGTGGCGGAAATATCCCGCTCCCTCAAGAGTCTGGCCCGGGAGCTCAACATCCCCATTGTGGCGCTCTCCCAGATCAGCCGGGATGTGGAAAAGCGGAACAGCAGCGGCTCCGCGCGGCCCGTGCTGGCGGATCTCCGGGAGTCCGGCTCCATTGAACAGGATGCGGACCTGGTACTGTTCCTTCACCGGGATAGGAAAGCCGAAAAAAATGAAGCCGGTCATTCCGCGCCGGGGGAAACGGATATTCCAACGGACCTCATCGTCGCCAAACAGCGCAACGGCCCCACGGGGCAGGTGCAGATACTCTTCCGCTCACGCTACGCCCACTATGTGTCCATGGAGAAAAGCGCCCCGCCCTGATAAGGAGTTACCACAGGGGTATATCTTGCATATTTTAACCACAGAGGCGCATGAAGGGAAAAGAAGGGCGTCCGCAATCTCCGCATCTTCCTTCGTGCGCCTTGGTGTTGGTCTTCCCTTCGCCGGCTAACTGCCGCCGTGGTATTCTACGGGGCCGGTGATGACGCGGCCCTCCTTCCGCAGTTCCAGTTCCCAGCGCTTGTCGCCCCGGATGCGGAGGAGGGCCAGGAGGGAGCCGTTGAAGGGGCTGTGCCAGCTGATATTACCTTCGCTGTCCAGGGTGATGAAGAGGTCCCCCCCCAGGATCAGGGCGGGGAGGCCGGGACTCCGTTCAAAGGGCCGATCCCTGCCGCGGTAGTGGAGCAGTGCCCCGTCGCCGCCCATCGTGGAGGCAATGACGCCGGAGGATTCCGCGAAGACAAGCTGGGAAGACTCCCCCGCATATTCGGCGAGTCTGCGCGACAGAGCGGGCCGCTCCGCGTCGAGGGCTATGATGAAGGTACTGAAGCCCGAATCACCGGGCCCTATGGCGGCGGCGTAGAGGGTCCCTCCGGCGCCGGTGCGGAGGCCGAAGCCCACGGCGGCGGGGTAGGCCAGGGGCACCGTTTCCCCGGTGAGGATGTTCACCTTGAGAAAGGGCGTTCCCCCGGCGGCGCTGTTCCTTCCGAAGATGATGTTCCCTTCGTCCAGGAAGGCCGCCTCCAGGGAGCCGGCGGCGGAAAAGCTGAACAGGGTGTCCCCCGTTTCGGCGGAGACCACGTTTGCGTTTCCCCCGGAATCGAGGAACAGCGCCCGGTCATTGAGGAGGGATACCCCGAGGAGGGGGAATTCGGCCGGGCGCTGCCGGAGGGGCCTTCCCGGATCGCCGGGGGATGCCTTGAGGAGCGGGGGCTCGCGGCCTCCCTCCTGCCAAAAGATGAAGCGCTCCCCGCCGCCGGCATCGGGGCTGACCCGGCGGTAGGGGGAGGGGTAGAGGGCCAGCGTCTCCCCTTCGTTGATGGCGCGGTAGTCCCGCGCCGCCGTCCCGGTGTAGCCGTTCCCCGTGATAAAGACCAGGGATCGCGGTAAAGCGGCGGCGTCCGTCACGGGGACTTGCCCCCCCGTAACCAGGGGGCTCATGTCCCGGGCGCGGTAGACCAGGCCGCCGGATGTCCCCAGGTACACGGCCCCGGCGGCGGTTTCAGGAACGGCGCAGGCCGCGCCCGCTTCCTCAGGCGCCGGAAAGAGGCTGCGGAGTTCGAGACCCTCCGGGGCGTCCCCGGAAGGGACCCCGGCGGGCATGAGCGCGTAGAAGAACTCCCGGCCCGATTCACCGGGGGCCATGCAGAAAAAGCCCGCCTCCTCCCCCGGCGCGGGGAAGAGGCTCCCGCCGGGGCCGGAGAGTCGGCTGTCCCGGAGCAGTTCCCGCCCCGTGGCCGCGTCGAAGAGAACCAGCCCCCCCTCGTCAAGGCCGCCGAAGAAGCGGTTGTTGCCAAAGAGCAGGGGGGATTTGAGGTCCGGGGCCACGGGAAAACGGCGCAACTCCCTGTTGTTTTCCAGGTTCCAGTAGGAAAGATGGCCCGAAGCCAGGTAGAGAATCAGGCTCCGCTCGGACCTGCCCGTGGCGGCAAAGGAAACAAGGCCCGCCGGTACCTCGGGAGATACGAGGGGGGCGCCCGTTTCCGAATCGATAAACACCGCCCCGGTCCTTCCGTTACGGGACAGGATGATGAAGCTGCCGGCGGCGGAGTAGGTGACGGCGGAGGCCGGGTCCTGGGAGCGTATCTTGAAGAGATTGCGGCGCTCCAGGTAGTTCCAGGCCGACACGCGGTAGAGCCCCAGCCCGTCGCTTTCGATGAGGGCCACTTCGGCCCTATCCGGCCGCTTCGCCAGGGCGACTATGGGCCAGGGGCTGACCTGGAAGCGGTCCAGCGCCCTCATGGCCCGCGTGTCCCAGAGGCCGAGGAATCCGTCCTCCCCGGCGCTGAGGAGCAGGTTGTCCCCCGCGGGGACCAGCCCTGTAATGCCGCCCCGGTGCCCCGCCGCCGCTTCGGGCGGGTCCCCCGCGCCGGGATTCGCCGCTCCAAGGAGGATGACGCAAAGTGCCGGAAGCAGCACGGGGCGGCGGGGCATCAGGGGTTTCCCGGAAGCAGCATATTCTGCACCGAAAGGTAGGAGCCGTAGCGCAGGGAGGAGAAGGGTTCCCCCCTGGGTCGCTTCCGGTAATTTTCAAGCGTTTTTTCGTAGACCTGCCGGGGAATGCGGCTTATGGCTACCTCCCCCGGCCTGAGGCCCTGGAGGTAAAATTCCAGATCACCGCCGCTTAGCTTCCGGTAGTAAATGGTAACGTCCGCGCCGGGATCGCTTTCCTCGGCCTTGCGGAGCAGGTAGTACTTGAGGCTTTCCACCGCCGCGGGCTCAAGGCCGTCCCTGATGACGGCCAGCCGGTCGGCCAGCTCCGGGTAGCCGATGAGGGTCTCCGCCTTCTGGCCGCTTTTTTCTTTTTTCCGGTGATAAAAAGCCCCGCGTTCCTGTTCCGGCAGGGTTTCGAGGCGGATCCCCTTGAGGGGCCAGGAAACGATCAGGGGAAATTCGGGCTTGTGGGCTTTTCCGCAGGTGGGGCAGGTGAAGCTCATAAAACCGCCGTTGGTAATTTCATCGAGGTAAAAACCATCGCGGTCCAGGTCTATCTCTTCGGGGAATTCAACAGAAAAGCTGTTTTCGCAGAGGCAGGTTATCTTCCTTTTCATGCCCGCCCCTCCATGCCCGGAGAAGGAGCCGGAGGCGTATCCTCATATGCGTTTACTTTAGATTTTATTCCGACAGAAAATGAAGAATTTAACCACTTTCCCGCTAGGGAACCAGGGAAAAGCAGACCGCACGGACGACACAGACCATTGCTTCGATAACTTATTCTGAATCTACGAGAACCTCCGTAATTTGCGGGTTTAGGGTAGAAGAAGCTACGATTCCGGACGAAAAGTCCGTGAGGTCTGTGTGGTCCGTGGTTGATTTCTTGATTAAGTGAACGCATATGGGGGGTATCTCCCCCTTCCCCGCGAACCGGTGAGTGGGTTTTTCGAGGGGCCGGGGGCGTTGCGGGCTCCCCCGCCGACAGGCGGGTTCTTGAGCCCCCGCACGGGGGTAGCCGGAGACCCCGGAGCCCGGCTTGCCGGGTGAGGAGGCTCCGGCGCAGGGGGCTTGGCCCCCTTCCTGTCTTGTTCCGTACCGCTCCTGTGTTCAAGCCGCTACCTCCGCGTGAGAAAGAGAATGTCCCCGAAGAGGGCGAAGATCATGAGCCCCGCTATGAGTATGGCGCCCAGGGTCTGGAAGGCGTAGACCGCTTTGGGGTTGAGGGGCCGCCGCCGGAGCAGTTCCACCGCGAAGAGGAGGGCCATGCCGCCGTCCAGTACCGGCAGGGGGAGGAGGTTCATGATGCAGAGGGCCACGGAGATGAGGGCGAGGAAGTTGGAGAGGGAGAGGAGGCCCGTGCCTATGCCCCGCCCGAAGCCGGTCGCCGTGGCGTCGCCCACCATGTAGGTGATCCGCACGGGGCCGGAGACCGCCTGGGTCAGGTCTATGCCCCGGAAGAGGAGGCCGAGGCTGCGCACGGAGAGGCTGAGGGTCTTCCAGGTTTCCCGCGCACCCTGGGCCAGGGCGCCCCAGGGTGTGTAGCGGGGGCTGTGGTAGCGCAGGGTCTGCCAGTTTATGCCCAGGTCTTCTACGGCGCCGTCCTTCCAGGAGAGGACCAGGTCCGTGTTGCGGAGTACGCCCTGGCGCTCGTACTCCAGGCTCAGCACCGGGGGCGCTCCCGCGAGGATACCCTGGAGGGCCGTGGTGTGGGGGAAGTCCGCGCCGTTTACCCTGAGTATGCGGTCCCCCTCCCGGAGCCCGGCCAGGGCGGCGGGGCTTTCCGGGGTAACGGCGCCTATGACCGGGTCCGTCCAGAAGTACACGCCTATCCTGCCCGCGCCGCTGCTTTCGAGGCGGGGCCGCACGGGGAGTTCCAGCGTCGCGCCGTCCCGCTCCACGGTAAAGGCGAGGAGTTTTTCCGCGTTGGGCGTGACGGCCTCCTGAACGTCGTGGTAGTTCAGCGTGTCCTGGCCGTCAATTTTGATGATTCTGTCGCCGGTCATGAGGCCCGCTTCGTCGGCGGGCCAGGCCCCCCCCTGGATGTCGGAAACCAGGATGATCCGGTTGTCCAGGGTGTCCACTTCAAAGCCTATGCCCCAGATGACCGAGAGCGTCAGGACGGCGAAGATCAGGTTGAAGAGGGGCCCCGCCAGGGAGACGATGATGCGCCGCTGGGGGCTCGCGCCGTAGTAGGTTCCCTGAGTCTGGGGTATCTCGTTTTTCCTGTTTTCCCAGGCTTCCCGGAATTCGTTTTCCCCCCGCATCTTGCAGTAGCCCCCTATGGGGAACATACCCAGGCGGTACTCAACGCCGCCCAGGGTCTTTTTCAGGATAGGGTTTCCCCAGCCTATGGAAAAGGCTTCCACGCCTATGCCCACGGCCCGGGCGGCGAGAAAATGCCCCAACTCGTGAACCAGCACCACGATGCCCATGCCGAAAAGGCCGAGCGCTATTTTAATGACGATCATAAGCAATCTTCCCCATGCGCGCCCCCGCGGCTTCCCGGCCGCGCCGGTCAAGTTCCAGGATGAGGGCCAGCGCTTCTTTCCCCGCACAACCGGGGGGATTCGCGGAGCCGGCGATACGGTCCGCATCCTTCAAAACATAATCAACTACCCGGCCTATATCAAGGAAGGAAAGCTTCCCCGCCAGGAAGGCCGCCACGGCCTCTTCGTTGGCGGCATTGTAGAGCACGGGCCAGGCCCCGCCCCGGCGCGCCGCCTCGTAAGCCAGGGGCAGGAGGGGGAATTTGACGGGGTCGGGCTTTTCAAATTCCAGGGTCAGGCCGGATTCGCGGTCCCGGAAGTCCAGAAAGCCGAATTCGCAGGGGACGCAGGCGGGGTAGTGGAGGGCCCGGTGAATGGGGAGCCTCATGTCCGGCGCCGCCAGCTCCGCGTGAACCGTGCCGTCCCTGAAGCGCACCATGGAATGAACGATGCTTTGCGGGTGGATCACCACGGTGATACGCTCCGCCGGAATGCTGAAGAGCGCCGCCGCCTCTATCACTTCAAGCCCCTTGTTGGCCATGGTGGCGGAATCTACCGTGATCTTGGGCCCCATGTTCCAGGTGGGGTGCCTCAGGGCGTCGGCAGGGCTTATTTTTTCGAGTTCCCCGGCGCTGAGTTTCCTGAAGGGCCCCCCGGAGGCGGTGAGCAGGAGTTCCACGGTGTTTTCGGCGCGCCCCTCCCCCAGGAGGTTGAAGAGGGCGGCGTGCTCAGAGTCCACGGGGATGATGCGCCGCCCCCGCCGCTCCGCCTCGGCAAAGACCAGGGAGGAAGCCATGACCAGGGTTTCCTTGTTCGCCAGGGCCAGGTCCGCCCCTGCCTCCAGCGCCGCCAGGGAGGGCTCCAGCCCCGCCGCGCCGGATATGCCGTTTACCACCAGGTCCGCCCCGCAGGCGGCAATGGCCCGGAAGAGGCCCTCCCTGCCGCTGTATATCCCGTCCGGCGCGGGTCCCGCCCCGCTCAGGGCCAGGAGCGCTCCGGGGTACTCCCCCGCCAGGGCGAGGAGGGGCGCGTAGTCCCGGTGGCAGGAAAAGAGGACCGGCTCAAAGTAATCCTTCCCCGCCCGCAGCACGTCCAGGGTGTTTCTGCCTATGGAGCCGGTAAGGCCCAGGAGGGCAATGCGCTTCTTCACGGCGGCGGCTCAGGGCATGAAGATCAGGCGGTAGAGTCCGAAAAAGACCGGCGCCGCAAAGGCCACGGAGTCCAGGGAATCCAGCACGCCGCCCCTGCCGGGGATGATGCTCCCTGAGTCCTTCACGCCGGCGCTGCGTTTCATCACGGATTCCGCCAGATCGCCGAGGGAGGCGGCAGCCCCGGAGAGGAGCCCCAGGATGCCGCCGGCCAGAAGGGGGGAGGGGCTTGTGAAGGCTTCGGGGAAGACGATCACCGCCAGGATTCCCACGGTAAGGGCGGCGGCAAGGCCCCCGGCGAATCCCGCCGCGCTCTTGTTGGGGCTTGCCGGCACAAGGCCCCGGTTGTTCTTCCCGAAGAGCATCCCCGCGGCCCAGGCCACGGAATCGTTGCTAAAGACGATGAGGAGGAACACCAGCAGCACCTGCGTCGCCCGGTCCAGGGCGCCCATGCGGATCAGGGGGAGCATGAAGACGCCGGGGTAGGCCGCCGAGGCCATGCCGGCGGCCATGCGGTTGAGGCCGTCCTCCAGCCGCTCCCGGCGGGCGAAGACCCTGGAAAGCAGGACCCAGGAAAGGGCGGCGATGTAAGCGGCAAAGGTCAGGGAGAGGCCGGGGAAGAAGCTCTGGCCCAGGGTTTCCGCGGCGGGGCAGAGGGCCCCCAGGACCAGGGCCTCCCGCGGGTCTATGGCAAGGCCCCGCCTGTTGAGCATCGTCGCCAGCTCCCGCGCGCCCAGGGCGCAGAGGATCACCACCACAAGGTTAAAGGCCAGATGATTCCTCTGGGGCAGAAGCGCCACCAGCGAAGTCAGGAGGGGGATGCCCACGAGAAAGATTAAAAACCGTTCCAGGAGTTTTCTCACGCCTCCGCACCCCCGTAGCGCCGCTCCCGCTCCCGGAAGCGGGATACCGCCATCTCCAGATCTTCCCCCGTCCAGTCGGGCCAGAGTTTCTCCGACACATAGTATTCCGCGTAGGCCCCGCCCCAGAGGAGGAAATTGCTGGTCCGCCACTCCCCGGCGCTGCGGATGATCAGGTCCGGATCGGGAATGTCCGGGTTGTCCAGGTAGAGCCGGAAGCCCGCCTCCGTGGGCGGGTCCGCATTCCGGGCCAGCAGTTTTGCTATGCCCCGGATGATCTCGTCCCGGCCCCCGTAGTTCAGGGCCAGGATCACCTGCATACCCTCAAAATCGCGGGTCTCCGCGCAGGCCGCCTCCAGCTCCCCCCGTATATCCCGGGGCAGGCCCTCGGGGTCCCCGGCGTGGCGTATGCGGATCCGGTTTTGCCGGTAAAAGTCCAGCTCCCCCCGCAGGTAGCGTTTCACGAGGCCCATGATGAAGGAAACCTCCTCCCGGGCCCGCTTCCAGTTCTCCGTGGAGAAGGTGTAGAGGGTAAGCCAGGAAACGCCCATATCGCTGGCAGCCTTGACGATACGCTTCGCCGCCTTGAGCCCCTCCAGGTGCCCCTGGGTACGGGCTTTGCCCTGCATACGGGCCCAGCGGCCATTGCCGTCCATGATGACGCCTATGTGCCGCGGGAAGGCGCCGCCGCTTCCGCCGTCCGTCAAAGCCGCCTCAAACCTCCAGAATTTCCTTTTCCTTTTCTTCCAGCACCTGATTTATTTTGGTGATGTAGGAATCGGTAAGTTTTTGCAGTTCCAGCGTGTTTTTACTTTCCTCGTCCTCGGTGAGCTCCCCGCCCTTGAGCAGCTTCTTCAGCTCCTCGTTCCCGTCCCGGCGTATGTTCCGCACCGACACCCGGCTCTGTTCGGCCTGGTTCTTCGCAAGCTTTGCCAGTTCCTTGCGCCGTTCCTCGGTGAGGGGCGGAATGGAAATGCGGATAACCTTGCCGTCATTAGAAGGATTCAGGGAAAGCTCCGAGGAACGGATAGCTTTTTCTATCTCCGCTATCATGGCCTTGTCCCAGGGCTGAATCACGATGAGCCGGGCTTCGGGAATCGTAATATTCGCCACCTGGGAGAGGGGCGACTTGTCCCCGTAGTAGTCCACCCTGATCCTGTCGAAGAGGGCCGCCGAAGCCCGCCCCGTGCGGAGGGCCGCGAATCCTTCCTTCAGGGCGGCCACGGCCTTCTTCATCCGTTCCTCCTGGGCGGCAATCACTGTGTGCATGGTATCTCTCCCCCGCCGGCGGGAAACCTGCCGGCGATTCTATCCGGGAATATCATTCGCCCACCTTGAAGTACGCATAATCGGCGATGCGGAGCTCCGAGCCGGCCTTGCGGCCCGTATCGGCGAGCACCTTTTCTACCGTCAGTTTTTCATCCTTCACATAGTGCTGCTGGAGAAGGCAGATTTCCTGAAGATGCTTGTTCACCTTTCCCTGGAGGATCTTCTCAAACTGTTCCGGTTTGGCCTCCCGCATGGCCAGCATCTTCTCGTCCCCCTCCATCTGCTTGAGGAAGATCCCCTCCTGCTCGGCGATGTATTCCTTGCCTATCCCGTCCCGGTCCAGGGCCATGGGGTTGAAGGCGGCGATGTGCAGGGCCAGATTAAAGGCCAGGGCCCTGACTTCCTCATGGGCGAAGGCTCCGGCGTCCCCGGCGGCGAGCTTCACCACCACGCCTATGGCCCCGTCCCCGTGGATATAGGAGCTCAGGTATTCGTTGGCGGCGGCCTTTATCACCTTGAGCCGCTTGAGGGACATATTCTCCCGGATCTTGGTGGCCAGCTCCGTTACCTGGCTGGAGAGCTCCTCCACCGGCTCGGTGTGGCCCTTTTCCAGAATCAGGGCGGCAAGCCGGGCGCCTAGTTCCAGAAATTCCGGATTCCGGGCCACAAAGTCCGTTTCCGAGGCAAGTTCCACCAGCACGGCGGCCCCGCCCAGGCCGCTTTCCGGGTCCACCCGCACAAAAATCTTCCCCTCGTTGGTGGCCCTGCCGGAGCGCTTTTCCACCGCGGCGAGCCCCTTCTCCTTGAGCAGCTTCTCGGCCCTGCCAAAATCGCCGCCCGTATCCTCCAGGGCCTTCTTACATTCCAGGGGGCCCGCCCCGGTGGCGTCCCGCAGTTTTTTTACATCCGCCGCACTTATTGCCATATAGCTACACTCCTTGCCTTCACCGCTTCATTCGAGCATCTAAGGTTGCGTTTCCAAAATCTGACATTTTGGAAACGCTTCATTCACCGTAGACCTTGTCCACATCCACCGGAAGCGCGTCTTCCTCTTCCACGATTACCTCTTCTTCCTTTACCTTGGGTTCCTCCACCGCGCCGGAGTAGCTTTCGATGTCTATCTCCTGATCCTCTTCCCTGACGGAAGCGTCGGTAAGAACCTCCTCTTCCTCATCACCCAGGGTTTCAATTATCTTGAGCCCCGCCTCGTTATCCGCCTCGATCACTGCGTTGGCGATGATCTGGGTAAAGAGGGTGATTGCCCGGATGGCGTCGTCGTTCCCCGGAATGGGATAATCTATCCCTTCGGGATTGCAGTTGGTGTCCACCACCGCGATAATGGGAATCCTCTGCCGCTGGGCTTCCGCGACAGCGATAGCTTCCTTCCGCGTATCGATGATGAAGATGATCCCCGGAGGATCCTTCATCTCCTTGATACCGCCCAGATTCTTCTGGAGCTTGGCGCGCTCCTTTCCCAGGGCGGCGATTTCCTTCTTGGTAAGATTTTCGAAAGTCCCGTCCACTTCCATCTTTTCCAGCTTCTTGAGCCGGAGCAGGGACTTCTTGATGGTGGCGAAATTGGTGAGCATACCCCCCAGCCAGCGGCTGTTCACATAGAACATCCCGCAGCGTTCCGCCTCTTTCTGAATGGCCTGCTGGGCCTGCTTCTTGGTGCCCACGAGAAGCACCGTCTTGCCCGATGAAACGGTCTTTCGCACCGCCTCGTAGGCATTCTTGATGGCCTGTATCGTTTTTTGCAGATCAATGATATGGATTCCGTTCCGTTCCGCGAAGATGTATTTCTTCATCCTCGGATCCCAGCGCTTCACCTGGTGGCCGAAATGAACCCCCGATTCCAGCAGACTCTTCATGGTAACTACTGCCAAAATTTCCTCCCCCGGGACTCTTCCGCGTGAAAAGCCCCACCGTCCCTGTATCTCACCGCCCGGCCGGGCGGCGGAAGATTGGCGGAAACCCGCCTCCACCACTGTAAAGGGCTAAGCCCCGGATGTCAACGGGGCGGGGCGGCGCAGGGTGGAAGGTGGAAGGGGGGGGAGGAGAGGGAAGAAATAAGAGGAATAGAAGAGGGGGCCGAGCCCCCTACGCTCCAGCCGCCTGCGGCGTCTTACGCTACCCCCACAGCGGGGACACCCCGCAACGCCCCGTGATTCCTCGCTGGAGTTCCCCATTCCCGAAACATTCGCCTTCGCACGCCTTTACTTTTCCTTACCCCGTAGCGGAAAAGTAGTTTTTATTTTTGGAGATTGCTTATCAATCATCGAGTTGCAGGTCAAGTTTAACTCAGCGGGCCAGGGCGTTTTTGCCCAGCCGCCGGGCCATACCGGCCAGGGCCTCCGCCGTCCCGGGCGGGCTAAGGCGGTCCCAGGCGGGATCGAGGCAGTTTCCCGGCGCGAAGGAGCGGAAGTACCAGGGGGCCCGCTCCTCGGCCAGGGGGGCCAGGGCCTCCACGTCCGCCGGGCCGAAGTAAGCCCCCGGCAGGGCGAGGCTCCGGTATTCGTGCGCGGCGCCGCTTGAGCGGATCAGGGCGGCGCTTTCGCGGAGCGCCGGGGCGGGGTCCGCCGGGGATTCCGCTCCGGCGGGCAGCAGTTCCCGGTAGCGCTCCGGGGCCAGCTTCAGGTCCAGGGCTATGTAGTCCGGGCGGCTGCGTTCCGCCTCAAAGAGCCTCCCCAGGGCCTCCGGGTTCATGCCGTTGGTGTCGAGCTTTACCGGAAGCCCCAGGGCGTGTATCTCCTCTATGAGGGGGCCCAGCGCGGGGTGGCCCGAAGGTTCGCCGCCGGAGATTACTACCCCCCCCAGAAGGCGGCGGCGCTTTTCCAGATGGGACAGGGCTTCTTCCAGGCCCGTGAGGGAGGCCCCGGCGCCGGGCAGGACCAGTTCGCGGTTCTGGCACCAGGGACAGCGGAGGCCGCAGCCCGGCAGGAACAGCGCCGCCGCCACCCTGCCGGGATAATCGACGAGGCTTGTCTTCCTGAAGGATACCCGGCTCTGCCTAAACGGCGGCGAGGGCGCTGATGCTTCCGGCATCCAGGGCCCGGCCCAGTTCCCGGCCGTCCCGGGCCAGCAGTATCGCCGTGGGGGTGGAGAAAACCTGCCGCCGCGCCGCCTCGGCCAGGCCGTCCTCCGTATCCGCGTTCACGAGGTCCACGGGGATGCCCAGGCTCCCGGCGGCTTCCTTGGCGCCGGGGCAGCGGGGGCAGGCGGCGCGCACAAAGAGGAGCAGCCGGTCCTCCCGCTCCGCCGGGACGGGGAAGCGCGCCGTCCCCGCCGGGGATGCCTCCGGCGGGGCGCCCGCCAGGGCGGCGCCCGCCAAGGCCGCTTCCGCAGTGTTCGCGGCAAAGGCCGCCCCGGCTTCCGGTCCCGGCGTGCGGAAGAGCTTCCGCTCGCCGTACTCCTCCCGTTTGCCCCTGTTCCAGTTCCGTACCGACCGGTAATAGCCGACAATGCGGCTGTACACCTCCGCCTCCGTTCCCTCCGCGCGGGAAAGATCCTCCCGCGCCGCCGTCAAATCCTTTTCAATGTCTTCAAGGGTTCTCATCATTTTTCCTTTCTCATAATAATGGCTGCGGTTTCAAAATGTCATATTTTCAAACCGTGTAGCCCAAGATTCCAACAGGCTTCGTTTACTGCGCCAGGGGAAGCGCCAGAGCCGCTTCCCGTTCCCGTTCCAGCGCGCCTATCCGTTCCCGCAGCTCCGCTTCCCGTTCCGCCCTGCACAGGGGGCAGTGAAAATGTTCGCCCCGCAGGTAACCGTGAACGGGGCACACGGAAAAGGTGGGGGAAATCGTGTAGTAGGGGATACGGTAATTGTAGGCTATGGCCTTCACCAAATCGCGGCAGGCCCGCCAGTCCTCAATCGCTTCGCCGAGGAAGGCGTGAAACACCGTGCCTCCGGTATAGGCGGCCTGCAATTTTTCCTGAAGGTCCAGCGCGTCAAAAATATCGTCCGTCTCCATCACGGGGAGCTGCGTGGAATTCGTGTAGTAGGGCGCGTCCGTTCCCGCGGTAACAATATCGGGGTAGCGTTCCCGGTCATGTTTCGCCAGCCTGTAGGAGGTGGATTCCGCGGGGGTCGCCTCCAGGTTAAAGAGATCCCCCGTTTCCTCCTGATAGTCCGCAAGACGGTTACGCATAAAATCCAGCACCCGGAGGGAAAAATCCCTGCCCGCAGGGGTAGCGATACTGTTCCCCGCTCCCAGAAAATTGAGAAGGCACTCGTTCATGCCCACGAGCCCTATGGTGTTGAAATGATTCTCCAGACTCGCCAGGTACCGTTTCGTGTAGGGAAAAAGCCCCGAATCCAGCAGTTTGCTTATGGCCTTCCGTTTTATGATCAGGCTTTCCTTCGCCAGGTCCATGAGCCGGGCCAGGCGCGCGTAGAAATCCTCTTCATCCTTCGCCAGGTAGCCTATGCGGGGCAGGTTGATCGTTACCACCCCGATGGAGCCCGTGAGCTCGTCGGAGCCGAAAAGCCCGCCGCCGCGCTTCCGCAGCTCCCGCTTGTCAAGCTGGAGGCGGCAGCACATGGAGCGTACATCCCCGGGGTCAAGATCGGAGTTCACAAAATTCTGGAAATAGGGCGTGCCGTAGCGGGAGGTCATTTCAAAGAGAAGCCGCGCGTTATCGCTGTCCCAGTCAAAATCCCCGGTAATGTTGTAGGTGGGAATGGGGTACTGGAAGCCCCTGCCGTCGGCGTCCCCCTCCAGCATCAACTCTATAAAAAGCCGGTTCACCCGGTCCATCTCGGGCTTGCAGTCGCCGTAGGTAAAATCCATGTCCCTGCCGCCCACCACCGCCGGCTTGTCTTTAAGGTCCGCGGGAACCGTCCAGTCCAGGGTTATATTGGTAAAGGGCGCCTGGCTGCCCCAGCGGCTCGGGGTATTGACGCCGAAGACAAAACTCTGAAGGCACTGCTTCAGCTCCCGGTCGCTCAGATCATCCGCCCGCACAAAGGGCGCGATATAAGTATCGAAGGAACTGAAAGCCTGGGCCCCGGCCCACTCGTTCTGCAGGCAGCCCAGAAAATTCACCGCCTGCTGCATCAGCGTCGAAAGATGCCGGGCGGGCTTGCTGGTGATCTTGTCGGCCACGCCGCCCAGGCCGCCGGCGATAAGCTGCCTGAGGGACCATCCGGCGCAATAGCCGGAAAACATGGAAAGATCGTGAATATGAAAATCCGCGCTCCGGTGGGCCTCGGCAATCTCCGGCGTGTAAATATTCTTGAGCCAGTAGTGGGCGGTAATGCTCCCGGAATTGTGGAGGATCAGCCCCCCCAGGGAATAGTTGACATTGGCGTTTTCATTGACCCGCCAATCGGACTGCTTCAGATAACCGTCCATGGTGGAATCTATGTCCAGCATCAACTGCCTTGCGTCCCGCCTCGCCTCGTGCCGGGCCCGGTAGAGAATGTAGGCCTTGGCCGTGGCGGTTTCCTTCGCCTCGATCAGGGCGTTCTCCACGAGGTCCTGAATCTCCTCGATGGCCGGAATGGAATTGCGGTGCCGCTTTGCCATAAGCCCCCCGATAGCCTCCTCCACCCGCGCCGTAATATCCCCGGCCTTGCGCCGCAGTTCCTCCCCGCCGGGGTCCGGCAGCGCCGCTTCGAAAGCCTTGTACACCGCGTCGTATATCTTCCGCCGGTCATAGGCCGCGACCTCGCCGGATCGCTTGACCACCTGTCTAATCATCAATACTCCTCCCTAACTTTTGAATCTCCGCGATAAATTCCTCAAGATTACTGAAGTGCCGGTACACCGAGGCGAAGCGCACATAGGCGACCTGATCCATCTCCGCGAGCCGTTCCAGCACCATGTCCCCTATGGAAGAAGCGGGCATCTCCCGGTTCATCCTTCCCTCCATGGCGATGCGGTCCTCAATCTCGTTGACCAGCCCCTCGATGCTCATCTGGGACACGGGGCGCTTCTCCAGGGCCCGCTGTATCCCCCGCTCTATCTTGGCCCGGTCAAAAGGCTCCCGCCTCCCGTCCCGCTTAACCACCATGAAGGGCTTGTCATCTATGCGCTCGTAACTGGTAAAGCGGAAGCCGCACGCATTGCACACCCGCCGCCGCCTGGTGGCGTCCCCCGACGCGAGAGTCCGGGAATCCACCACCTTATCGTCAAGACTGCCGCAATGGGGACAACGCACCGCATCCGCCTCTCAGGGAATATTACTTCTTCTTCCGCCACCACATATTGTGGCGTTAACCATCCTTTCAACTGTAACATACCACGTATTGTATTGCAAGGGCAGGAAGAAGGGATAAGTGAAGGAGGGGGCCGAGCCCCCTACGCTCCAGCCGCCTGCGGCGTCTTACGCTACCCCCACAGCGGGGGGGCGCCCCCCGCAACGCCCCCCTTCCCCGGAGTTTGCGCCAACGGCGCAAACTCCCAAGCTGAAGCCGCTTGCGGCTTCAGCAGCAACGCCCCCGGCCTTTTCCC
>JAISQV010000231.1 GCA_031273985.1 Spirochaetaceae bacterium
TAGGCATCGCCGCCGGTCTTGCGGAGGCCAGGGATCTGTTTTCAGAGTTAGCGGCGCTTCCGGATATTCTGCTCCTCGACATCCAGCTAAGCCCCCCGGACGGCGCGGACACCATGGGCCTTGATCTTATCCCCTGGCTGCGGGAACGGTTCGGCAAAACGCCCCCGGCCGTTGTGTACACCCAGTTTGACGACTACGCCCATGCCAACGCCGCCCTGGGCTTCGGCGTCCGGGGTTATGTCTGCAAATACCGGAACGAAGAAGAACTGGAAACCGTCCTCCGTGAGGTGCTGGAGGGCAAAGTCTCCATAGACAAAGCCGTGGAACCCAAGTTGAAAAACGCCGGGGAAACCCGGAAACTCCTTACCCGCCGGGAAGCGGAGATACTCACGCATATCAGGGAGGGCATGAGTAACAAACGTATCGCCGCCGCCCTGGGCATAAGCCCCCGTACTGTAGAAAACCTCCTTTCCCGTATTTACTTCAAAACCGGCATCGCCTCACGCGCCGATTTGCAGAAAATATAGCAGATACCTCACCTATTGCAAGATTATTCAACCACTAAAAGCACGAAAAAACACGAAAAAGGAATTTGTTTTTCCTTTCGTGTATTTCGTGTTTTTCGTGGTTAGAATTCTTTTCTTATGTTTTAGTCCGCGTGCGTAACTACCTACAAAATACCCAAAAAAATCTTGTAAATATGAGTAGCCGCACTCACGACAAATATTTTTCCCCATGAGATAATATTAAACAATCAGACGGCGGGAAAGACCGCAAGGAATTTAAAAGATGAAAAGGAAGCAGTATGTATTTTTCGGTGTCGTCGTTCTGTTAATGGCGGCGATATTCACACTGTCAGGGTGCGACAATGGAAACGGACCTGAAACTGGAGACATGGTAAAATTTACTATAACGGGGTTAAACCCAGGCACTAAATACTTTATTACCCCGGTAAGTGGACCTCTGAGCCTCACTCAAGAAGATGAGTATTCTGGCGTTGCTGACAGCAGCGGGAGTGTAAGTGTTTCTTATCAATACAGTTACCTTGAAAGGCATGGGCTCGAGGGAGATTGTTACGTTAAGTATCATATCTACGATGACAAATCGAATGATCATGAATCAACAAAACAGTACTCAATAGTGGCAGGAGCGAATATTACGCTTGATGCCGCTATTGATTTTGACGACTGACGCAACTGAATTTACATGGGATGGCGCAGGGGTGACAGTCACCCCTGCGTTGCCTTCAAGACCGGCATCGCCTCACGCTCCGATTTGCAGAAAATATAAAAATGAAGAATTAAGAAATTAACCACGGACCACACAGACGGCACGGACGGAAGAGGAAGAGGGAGGAAAACCACAAAGGGACACTAAGAGCACAAAGGGGAATTTTCTTTCCCCCTTCGTGTCCTTCGTGCTCTTAGTGGTTAAAATTCTTTTTCAATTTAGTCTACGTGCGTAACTACCTACAAAATACCCGAAAAAATCCTGTAAATATGAGTAGCCGCACTCACGACAAATATTTTTTAACATGAAAGAATAATCAATCAGACGGCGGGAAAGACCGCAAGGGAGATTTTTCCATGAAGAAAACTAAATTTTTTGGGGGAATGGTAATCCTTGTGCTGGTGATGGGCATGGCCTTTACAGGCTGTCCCACGGACGGCGGCGACAACGCAAAAGACGGCGATCATACGGACGATGGCGAAGACGGCGATCTTCCTGCCATTGTTCTTTCCGGAACGACCTGGAAATTTTCCGGTACGGAAAAGGACAAGCAACTCCAATTTTCTCAAGATGGAAATGAAGTAACTTTCAGGGAGATAAGAGGCGGGAGTTATGGTTTATATGGCACATATACAATAACAGGTAAAACTGTAACTTTTGTTTTTTCTGGGTATCCATCTAGCGGAACCGGAGTAATTAGTGACGCCGGTGATTCCATGAGTGTCAAGACACCCGCAACACCTACGGAATTATTTATTAAACAATGAGAGAAAATATACCCGTGGCGGAAATAGGGGAAGATGCTTTTAACGGCACAAGCAGGACCATTGATGCACGGGTTTAATCCGCGCTGTGGTAAATAAACAGACGGCGGGAAAGACCGCAGAGGAGTTTCCTATGAAGAAAACTAAATTTTTTGGAAGAATGGCAATCCTTGCGCTGGTATTGGGCATGGCCTTTACAGGCTGCAGCACGGACGGCGGCGTCGACAATACCGACACCGGTGACGATGGCGGCGATAACGGAATAGACGGCGGCGGCGGAGAACACGACCCTGCACTTTTTGGCACATGGGATGAGGAATGGGAGACTATAACATTCAATAGCGATGGAAGTTTTTCGTGTGTTTTAATGGGGTCTGACATAACGCCGCCAAATACGACATGGACAACCTCTAATGGTGTAATTAGTTTGGATTTTACCGGGCAAACAGAACCGAATACGGCTTCATATTTAATTTCCGGTAATGGTAATACCCTTACTACAACAAACTGTACTAGCGGTTTTTTGGGTAATAAAGATCCAAGTGATGGCCCTGCGGTCTATACTAAAAGACAATGAAACCAAAAGAAAAAAATGAGGTACGGGCACACTGCGCATAACAGGTTTGCATATGCAGCGTCCGCAGTAGCGGGCGCTGAAACTGACCAACCTTCCAAGGGCTACAAGATTAAAATCTCCAACGGCATAATGACACTCAACTTGTATACGCCAGCATATACACAACCAATTACATCTTTTAGCAGTCCGGATGTGTTCGGCGACGATATGGGATAGCCGCCCAAAATAGACCAATAACAGCCCTTTACGGGACCGAAATTTTCCGCTATAGTAAATGTAATGGAGAAAGTCATGCCCACAGCCAGAGGGACAACGAAAAAGGCCGCAAAAAGTACAGCCAAAAAACCTGCTCCCAAAGCGGCTAAAAAGGTAACTTTAGATGATGTATGGGCGAATTTTGACAGGTTTCAGAAAGATCATGAAAGAGAAATGAAAGAAATCTGGGCTCTCCACAAAGAAACCGAAAAAACGCTCAATAAAGCCATTGGCGGGCTCAGCAACACATTGGGTTCTCTGGTTGAACACATCATGACACCCGATCTGCCGCGCAAGTTTAAACAATTCGGCTTTACCTTTGACCGCATAACTACCGTAAAATGGGCTGACGGCAAAGGCAATATCTACACGGAAATTGACGGGCTTCTGGAAAACGGTAATCAGGCAATGGTGGTAGAAGTGAAAACGACATTGCGCCGTGAAGATATAGACGATCATCTCAAGCGCATGGAACGAGTACGCACGTATGCCGATGATCACGGCGACAAGCGTGAATTCCTGGGCGCCATGGCTGCTACGATAACGGACAGGGACACCAAAGAATATGCCTTGTCCAAAGGCTTTTTTGTCATTGAGCCGTCCGGGGAAGATATAAAAATAACAAAACCTGTTTCAGCTCCTCGAATTTGGTAGTCTTGAAGAACCGGCCTCCTTAAACTGTTGAGGCTGCGGTCTTGCCCGGCAGGTCTGCCCGCCGGAGGCGGGCTCCGCGCAAGGGATAGAGCGGAAATCCTTTTTTTGCGCAGCAAAAAAAGATTGGAGCGATAGCCCGGTCCCCTTCCCGGAGGGAAGGGGATGCGCCCTTCTTATTCTCCTCCCTCTTCCCTTCTAACTTATCCCCCCTCCCGCGCCCCAACTGAACAGCGCCAGGTCGTAGCGCGCGGGGTCTTCGGGGCAGAATTCCCGAAGCCGCTCGGTGAGGAGGAGCACCGCCTTCCGGTCGTTGGCCTTGCGGGCGGGGTCGAGGAGGCCGAGGCTGCGGGCCACGCGGCCCACGTGGAGGTCCAGCGGTATGTGGAGCAGCGCCGGACTTATGCCCCTCCAGAGCCCCAGGTCCACCGGCCCTTCGCGGCGTACCAGCCAGCGCAGGCTGAGGTTGAGGCGCTTGCAGGCCGACGCTGAGCGGGGATCGGCGATGTGTTTAGTGTAGAGGCCGCCGTTTCCCGCCGCCATGGTGTCGCGGAACAGGGCCAGGGCTTCCCGTATTGGTTCCGGCTCCCCGGCGCTTCCGGCGGAGTCGAGGCCCGTCATGAAGAGCGCCTCCAGGCTGCCGTAGCGCTCGTAGCAGCGGCGGAAGCCCCGGCAGAAGTAGCGCAGGTCTCCCTCGAAGAAGGTGCGGTGTATGGAACCCTCCCGGAGCCGCCGGTAGTTTCCCGCCATGACGAAGGCGAAGGGGCTGGGGCCGAGGAGGGAAAAGAGCCGTTCCGCCGAGCGGAGGATCAGATCCCGCCTTCCCCAGGCGATGGCCGCGGCGAGAAAGGCGGCTATCTCCCGGTCTTCCCGGCGGGAGAAACGGTGGGGGAAGCGCACCGGATCGCCTTCAATGAATTCCGGCCTGTTGGCTTCCCGGTAGCGCCGCTCCAGCTCCCTCTTAAGCGGGTGAATAGTTCGGCGACTCCTGGGTGATCGTTACGTCGTGGGCGTGGCTTTCCCGGAGCCCCGCGGCAGTGATCTTGACGAAGCGCCGGTACCGCTTGAGTTCGCCTATGTCCCCGCAGCCGCAGTAACCCATGCCCTTCTTGAGCCCGGACACGAGCTGGTGTATGAAATTCCGCATCTCCCCCTTGTAGGGCACCCGGCCCTCTATGCCCTCGGGGACGGGGCTTTCATCTTTGGCAATCTGGTAGCGGTCGCCGCTCCCGTCCTGTATGGCCCCGAGGCTCCCCATGCCCCGGTATTCCTTGTAGATTCTGCCGTCGTAGATGATCTCACTGCCCGGCGCTTCCTTGAGGCCGGCGAAGAGGTTCCCTATCATCACCACATTGGCCCCTGCGGCTATGGCCTTGGTAATGTCCCCGGAAAATTTGATGCCCCCGTCGGCAATCACGGGAATCCCCGCCTTGGCCGCCTCCTCGGCGCACTCCCAGACGGCGGTGAACTGCGGCACCCCGACCCCGGCCACGACGCGGGTGGTGCAGATAGAGCCGGGCCCCACGCCCACCTTCACCGCGTCCGCCCCGGCTTCGATCAGCCGCCGGGCGCCTTCGCGGGCCGCCACATTGCCACCGATTACCGGCACCTGGTACTGCTCCTTTATCCCCCGCACCGCCTCCATAACGTTGCGGGAATCCCCGTGGGCCGTGTCCAGGACCACAAAATCCACCTTGGCCGCCTTGAGCTGGGGCAGCCGCACCTGGTAGTCCTGGGGCGACACCGCAGCGCCCACGATGAGCCGCCCCTGCCGGTCCGTGGCCGCCTGGGGGAAGTTGGCGTGTTTCTCCATATCCTTCACCGTTACCAGCCCCGTAAGCCTGCCCTCCGCGTCCACCACGGGCAGCTTCTCTATGCGGTAGCGGTCGAATTTTTCGCGGGCGCTCTCCACGGAGGGCGTCCCCTGCTCGACGATCACTTCGCGGGTCATCACGTCCGCCACGAGGAGCGAGTCGTCCTGACAAAAACGCAGGTCCCTCCCGGTGATGATGCCCACGAGCTTGCCCTCCCGGTTGAGCACCGGGGCGCCGGACACATCGTACTTCGCCATGAGCTGCTTTATGTCGCGGATCCGGGAATCCTCCTCCACCGTTACCGGCGAATCGATGACCCAGTTGAGGTAGCGCTTCACCGAGGCCACCTGCCGGGCCTGCTCGCCGGGGCTCAGATTCCGGTGAATCACCCCGGCGCCCCCCTCCAGCGCTATGGCTATGGCGAGCTTCTCCTCCGTCACCGTATCCATGGCGGCGGAAAGGATAGGCGCGTTGAGCCTTACGTCAGCGCAGAGAACAGTCCCGACATCGCAGTCCCTGGGCAGTATGTCGGAATAGCCCGGAAGGAGCAGCACATCATCGTAGGAATACGCCTCTTCAAACACCATTGTAGCCTCCCTCATGTTAGCATATGATTAACAGTCATTCGTCAGCTCCCGGTACTTCCGCGCCAGGGAGCGGGCCTTCTCCGCCGCCAGGCCCCGGTAACGTTCCGGTTCCCGGAAGAAAGACAGCGCCTCCGCTTCCTCCGCAATAAGGCCCAGATCCTTCATCTTTTCCGCGATCCGCGCCAGGGTCTCCCCCTCCCTGGCCAGGGCCTCGGCAAAACTCAAGCGCTCCCGCTCCGCAGCCAGGGTGATTTTCCGTATCACCTCGTGGGCGCCGGAAACCCCGCTCTCGGCCAGCAGAATATAGGCCGGCTCCGCCATCACCCCGCCCCGGACGCTCCCGCCGCCCTCCCGCAGGTTGGCCAGCAGCCGCTCCCGGTCCGCGCCGAGGCCCTCCATCACCTGAACCATCCGGCTCACCGCCATGGTAAAGCCCGTGATATAGTCCGCCACAAAACGCTGACTCGCCGAATTGGTCAGGTCCCGCTGGTGCTCGCTGATTTGGTCCATAAAGAAACTAAGAACCCTGGGCATGAAAGCCTTCCAGAGACTCTTGACGTGCTCCGAATTCCAGGGATTCCGCTTCTGCGGCATCGTGGAGGAACCCACCTGATCCGCCGCAAATCCTTCGTGCAGCTCCCCAATCTCGCTGCGCTGCAAGTTGCGCAGATCGTCCGCCAGATTGGCGATGATTCCAAAGGCCGTGTTCATTTCCAGCAGCAGCCGGAGCAGATATTCGGGCTCCACCAACTGCGTGGAATGCTCCGACGCCTCAAGCCCCAGCTCCGCCAGGTAGCGCCGCTCCAGCTCCTCCGGGTCGCGCACAATCACGGACAGCGCATTGTAGGCCCCCGCGGCCCCGGCCAGCTTCCCCCGCAGCCCGCGGGAAAGCCTGTCTATCTCCGGGATGCACTTCCCCAGCCGGGACACGTACTCCGCCAGGGCAAAACCCAGCGTAATGGGCACCGCGTGCTGGCCGTGGGTGCGCCCCACCTGGGGCGTCTCCGCCTCCCGCTCGGCAAAATCGCAGAGCAGAAGCTCCAGCCTCCGCAGCAAGGGCAGCGCCGCCTCCCGCACCGCCCCCCGGATCCGGTAGGCCAGACTCGTGTCAAGAATATCCACGCTTGTCGCCCCCAGATGCACCAGCGGCGCCGTCTCCGGGGGGACCTTCGCCTTCAACACATTCACCAGCGCCCGGACATTATGCTTCGTCCGCTCTTCCTCCGCATAAACCTCTTCGGGTCTAACCGCCTCCCCCGCCCGCTCCAAAGCGGCGCGCAGCTCCGGGCCCGCCCCGCCGCGCAGCGAAAGATGCGCCAAAACCAGCGCAATCTCCGCCTTCACGCAGGCGGAAACCGAAGCCTCCTCGGAAAGCCAGGGCTCAAGAGCGTCAAAAACAGCCTGTTCTGAAAGGGAATACCGATGGTCCAGGGGCGAAAGATTTTTGAAAATACCGCGAGCTTCCATACGGGAGTATGACACAGGGGCAACGATTGTGTAAAGCAAGCGGAAAGTAAGGGATGAGGAATAAGAAGAAGCAGGAGGGGGCAGCCGCCCCCTACGCCGGAGCCTCCTCGGGCCTGCGGCCCTCCGGGGTCTCCGGCTACCCCCACTACGGGGGGAACACGAAGGGCAGCCGCAGACTGTCCCCGGAGAAATTTGGCCTGCTCCGGCGCAGAAAAAATCCCCGTTTACCATAAGTACCATCCGCCTTTAGGCGGATGGGTGCGCCGCCGCCCCCCGTAACGCCCCCCGCCCCTTCCCCGGAGTTTGCGCTGTGCGCAAACTCCCCTGCTGAAGCCGCTTTGCGGCTTCAGCAGCAACGCCCCCGAAAACCCGCTTGCGCAGGGGAGGGTTCGCGGGGGAGGGGCCTACTTAAAGTACCGGGCCAGGAGCCCCTTGAAGCCGGAGCCGTGGCGGGCCTCGTCACGGGCCATCTCGTGAACCGTGTCGTGGATTGCGTCGTAACCCCGTTCCTTGGCGCGTTTTGCCAGGTCCGTCTTGCCTTCGCAGGCGCCGTGTTCCGCGTCAACCCGCAGCTCCAGGTTCTTCTTCGTGCTGTCGGTGATTACCTCGCCCAGAAGCTCGGCAAACTTGGAAGCGTGTTCCGCCTCTTCAAAGGCGTAGCGTTTGAAGGCTTCGGCAATTTCCGGGTAGCCCTCCCGGTCGGCCACCCGGCTCATGGCCAGGTACATCCCAACCTCGGAGCATTCACCCTCAAAATTTGCCCTCAGGTCCATGATAATATCTTCCTCCACGCCCTTCGCAACGCCCACAGTGTGGACGGCGGCGTAGGAAGCGCCCTCAACCTGCTCCTTGAACTTGGACGCAGGGGCCTTGCACTGGGGGCAGGACTCCGGCGCACTCGGTCCGGTGTGAACATAACCACAAACGGTACAAACCCATTTCTTCATAAAGCACTCTCCATAAACAAATATAGCAACGGCATAAACCGCTGTTTTCTACATAACCCGCAGGTCCGATGGCTCCGGGGGCGTATCCCCGGACCCGCATTCGGGGCAGCGGCCATAAAAGACGGTTTTGCGGAAATCTGTAACATAGCCCGATTCCCGCTCCGGGCAGCCCAGCCGGTCCAGAAGCTCCCCCTCGATACGGGGCAGGTCCAGTACCCTGCCGCAGCCCTCGCAGACCCAATGGGGGTGCGGGCTGGTAACGGCGTCGAAACGCTCCTCCCCGTTGACCACGCCCACAGAGACCACGCTGCCCTCTTCCCGGAACAGGCTGATATTCCGGTACACCGTACCCAGGGAAAGGTCGGGAATCAGGGGCTTCAGGCTGTCGTAGATCCACTGGGCGCCGGGATGGGACGGGGTGCTGCGGATCAGCTCCAGAATAGCCTCCCGTTTTCTGCTGTGTTTCCGTACGCCGGGCCCCTGTTCTCTCATAATAATAATGATAATCATTATTATTACAAAAAACAAGGGAAAACCGGAAATTTATGAGGCTTTCCCAAAATTAAAATTTTGGGAAAGCTACCCTGGATTTATGCCTCAGGTACGGCGCTCTTTGGCATACTTGAAGTGCCGGCGCAGCCACACGGGAACATCCCTGGGCCAGCCCCACAGCAGGGGCCAGACGGAGGGGCCGCGCAGAAGCAAAACCAGGACAACCACAAGGAGGGCAATCACCAGAAGCAGAAGAATCAGAATCACGATCAGGATAACCAGATAGAACGGGCCGCCCAGGCGGGGCTGATCGGGGACCGCGGGGTAGGTTGCCGCCAGGGGCACGTACTGCACCTCGGTTACGACCCGCTCAGATGACGAGGCTGGAGGAGGGGCGGCGGTCTGCGGAGGGGCCGCATCGGTGCGGGCCGTCTCCCGGGCGGCGCTTTCCGGGACCGGCCTTTGCGCCGCCGGCTGAGCGGCCGCCTGGGTTTGAGTCTCCTGAACCGGCGGCGCAGGCTCAGCCGGCTGGACCGGAACGGCGGCGGTCTCAGGGGCAGTTACGTGCAGGACCTCTATCCGCACCTGGGTCATGCCGTTCCGGGCCATCTCCAGGGCATCCCCGGCTTCCCGCGAAATTTCGGCGATCTTTTCCGTTGTTATGGGAATACGCCCGTTGACAACGGCCTCCACGGAACGGTTGTTCCGCAAATTGGTAACCCTGACCCTGGTATTGAAAGACAAACTGGAGTGGCTTATGGTAAGCCCCGTTTTTGACTCATTGTACGAAGCGTACCCCGTCTGGGTTTGGGCAAAGCAGAAAACCGACACAAACAAACCGAGAACCAGAACCGCGCCTGTGCGCTTCATAAAAGACCTCCCCATTTTCGGAATCAAAATAATCCGAATTCGTAACCCACAAAAAATGAAACCATATTCCGCTTGTAGCCCGTCTTTTCATCATTATTGATGATCAGGGCGCTGAAATCTCCGGCATAGCGCAGGCCCGTAACGATCATCCCCGGCCCGTAGGGCAGAGCCGCTTCGAAGCCCGCGGCGAATCCCGCAAGCAGGAGGGTGGCATAGGAGTACGACCGCTCCGTTCCTCCGGGACGGCTTTCATGGAAACGGGCCTGCCCCAGGGGCATAAACACATAGAAGCCCGCAAGCGGTGAAAGCCGGAAGGGCCCGGTCCTGAAATTCATCTTGAGCATGACGGGAAGCGTCAGGAACAGGGTTGCGTATTGTTCGTAGGCCAGGAAATATTCCCCGTCCGCCCCCCGGGGAAGGACCCAATCAACCTTATTGTCCCCCGTAAGGAGCAGTTCCGCCTGTACGGCAAGGAAGGACGTAATACGCAGGCTGCCCGACACGCCGCCCTCAACGGCAAGGGCATTCGCGTCAAGGGTTGTCTTGTCTGAGCCCAGATACCAGCGCGGGGAAATACCCGCCCGGAGGCCCAGCAGGAGCAGGGGATCCGCCGCCGCCGGAGGAGGCGTCTCAAGGGTCACTTCGCGGATATGGGAAAAGAGCCATTCCACAAGGCCCGGCAGACTCTCCAAGGCCACCTCAATATTTACATAAACCAGATCATCGGTGTAGATCATGGTGGAGCCGCCCATCTCCCAAAGCCACAACTGGAGGTAGTAATCCCCGGCCCGGTTACCGGGGTATACGCCGCCGGTAATGGCGTAGCGGGCCCCGGCAACCATGTCCCGGTTGGGGGGCATATCCGTGGGCAGCTCCGCCCCTGCTCCGGGGGAAACTTCCCGGGGATTGTACTTTTCAAGAGCCGCAACAGCCTGAATCGTCCCCTGGTAGAAACGCCGTATCGTAGCCGCGTCTTCCCCGGCAAAGGAAACCACCGCTACGATGGCCCGCCCCTCATAGTCCATTCCCCAGGAATCCGCGGCGGGCAGCGTCGGGACAGGCCCCGCCGGGCCGCTCTGGGCAAAGGCCGGGGCGGAAAAGGACAAAAACCCGGCAAGGCCGCAAAGCGCCGCCGTAACTCTAAGGCCCCTATTCATGGTTTCCCCCGTTCCTGGTAAAAAAGCCCCACTCGTACCCCAAGGTCAGGGAGAGCATACTCCGCCGGTAGACGGCGCCTTCCGGCGGCTCCGGCTCGCCCAAATCAATCGTATAACGGAGATCGGCAAGGATCATCCCCGGCCCCAGCTTCATGGCCCCGTTCAGGCCGCCCAATATGCCCAGGGGCAGGCTGTAACGGTAAGACAAAAACGATTCATCGATGCTGTTCAGGGAACTTGTCTCCGTGAGCTTCCCCAGGGGCAGAAAGAAGTACATACCCAGGAAGGGGGATATGCGGAATTTGCCGGGGTACAGGTTGAAACGCGCCATGAGGGGAAACTGCAAAGAAAAGGAATCGTACTCCCGGCTGTAGCGTTCCACGATGCTCTCGCCCCCGCTGTACGCCTGCCTCCACTTGAAGACGGACGCATTATCCCAGGTAATGACGGCCTCCGCCTGCACATTCAGGAAGGGGAGGACCGGCAGACTCGCCTGAAAAGCCAGATCCAGGGCGAAACCGAGGGTATCACGCCCCGTGTAAGACGGCACCCCCGGCGGCGTATAGAAACGCAGGGAAGGGCCGGCCCGGAGGCCCAGGTAGAGCCACTTGTTTACAAACCCGGTTTCTTCATCAACAGCATCTTCGGCCCCGGAAGGCTCCGGCTCCTCCGCTCCAAAACGCCCCGTATCAATGCGCTCCTCCGTCTGGGCTGCAACGAAAGAAGTAACCAGACAGAGCAAGACCGCTGCCGCCGGCAGGGGCTTCCGCCAAAAAAATAATCTCATGGGGTCCACTCCTTTTTCATTCCCCGGATTACCTGCGTACCAGTCTCCCCTCGGTGCCGATAACTTCAATTCTGTAGGAAGCGGCCAGGTTGAGCGTAGAGCCCCCCACAAAGGTATTGAGGGGGATACGATTGACAACCGCCCTTAAGTTGGCGTTGTTCCCCTTAATGAGCGCCCGGTTAAGCCAGTCGCCGCTGAGATTGGTATCCTTAAATGCGCCGTTGGTCAAATGGCCCTCCAGGTCAATGATGCAAATCTGATCCGACCCGTAGGCGGCACTCGCCGCAATATTGATAAAGTTGCAGTAATCATCCGCATAGGCCAGCACGATGCCCGTGGCCCGGGCGTTTTCCGCCAGGGTAAAAGAGTCGGGCTGCTGGGCAAAGGCGGGGATTCCGTTGTTGTTCCAGATATAGATCTTGTCCGCCTGGGCATTCCCCATCATCTCCGTGTAACCCCGGCTGCATATAGCTTTGGAGCTTCCCACACCCTCGTTGCCGGTGATGGAAGAGTTGCCGGAGGCGCTGAAGCGGCTGTTGTGGCCTATAAAGACCCCGCCGCCCTGACGCACAGAGGTATTGTTAACAATGGAACCTCCCAGCATTTCAAAGACCCCGGCGGCCACATAGACCCCGCCGCCGCCGTGGGGGTAGGTGCTGCTCTTGGAAATATTGCCGGAGATGCTCCCGTTGCTCATGAGAAGCCCGTATTCATCGCCCCGGCTGCCTGAAGCATTTTGTGCGGAAGCGTTTATCAGTACGCCGCCCCCGGAACCCCTGGTGGCGGTGTTACCGGTAATGCTTCCGCTGGCCAGCCAAACAAGGGCATAGTTCTTCACATAGATTCCGCCGCCCCCGTCCAGGCCGTCCACGGTGCCGCCGGTGGTGTTGCCGTCGGCTGGACCGGTGTTGATGCCGGTAGCGGTGTTGCCGCTGATCGTACTGTCTATGAGGGTAAAATCATAATGCCCGTTTGCGGTATTGTCCTCCACATAGACGCCGCCCCCGGAGACGGCGGTGTTTCCCCTGATACTGCCCCCGGAAAACCTCACCACGCTGTCCCCGGCAATATAGATGCCGCCGCCGTTACCGGCGCTGTTGCCCCCGGTGATAGTGAAATTTTCAAAGGCAAGATTGGCGCCCCCGGTAACGGAAAGCACCCGCTTGTTTGATGTTCCCGACAGGGTCGCGTTGGAAACGCCGGTAACGGTTATTTTTTTCCCGTTGGTCCCGATGAGGTTAAAGACGCTGCCGGAATCGCCGCCGCTGGAGTGGAAGCCGGCTGATGCGTCCGCGGCATTCTCCCAGGCCCCATTTTCGGTAGCATTGCTCAGGACGCCGCTTACAAAGATCTTGTCTATCGTCGGGTGCCGCGCAGCCTTATAAACCGCATAGGCCAGGGTCTTGAAGGGGGCGGACGCGGAGCCTCCGTTATAAATATCCGGCCAGCTATCGCTGCCGGCAGCCCCGTCTACATAGTAATACTGGACATCCTGACTAACCACCACGACATACTCCTGGGTGGAATTATCCTGAGCCCTTACGGTATAAATCGCCGCCTGATTGACAAAGGGGATGGGGCTGCCCGATGCGGGGCTTATGGTGGACGACGGGCTATTCAGGGTAATGGCGGGTATCATGTTGGTCTCATTTGTCCCGTAGGGCACCTGTATAACAATGGGGATTCTCCCGTCGGCGCGGGGATTCTGCCCTATGACCACCTTGTTGTAGGGAACATTGGTAACCACAAAGTCGAAGATCCCCTTATTGCTGTTTGCCTGCTCATTACTGAGGGTTACCCTGTAGGTCTTGGTGTTGGTATTATTCCAGGCCGTCACGGTGTAGAAAACCGGAACATTGAAATTCTGCGCAGCGCCGGATTCGGGATCGATGTTCCGTCCCTTGTACTGGATAAGGGGGCTGAGATTTGAGAGGGACACGCCGTAGGGCAGGGCCGCCGTGATGGTCCCCGCACTTTGGTTAATGGCAAAGGGAATGTCAGGGTAGCCGTCTATGGCAAAATGGGTAATTACGGCCTCGGTATCAAGCGCCTCCGTTACCAGTACCGCATAGTTTTTGTAGAGGGAATCGTTCTCCGCATAAACCCGGAAGACCAGTCCGCCCTCGAAATCCAGGGCCGTCCCGTCCAGCGGAGTTGCGGTCCCGCCGTCAACTTCATCAACCTGCTTCCCGATGTAGGAAAAAACGGGCGTTAACCCGTAGTTTGGATATAGGGTTTTTGTACCATAGGGAACCACCACATTGATACTTCTCGCATCCTGATCGATGGCTACCATCGCCTCATCCGGAAATTCCCTGAAAAAGAGCCCGGTTATACTGCACTCATCCGCCGGAGCCTTGGAGGCCGCCACCGTGTAACGCTGCACGGCCCCGTTTCTCCCGGTAACGGTCCAGATCACGGGGGCGGTAAAATCTATCTCCCCCTTGTTATACACAGGCGGATCGCTACGGGCCGCCGGCGGGGGCGAAACGATAACCGCGCCGGGAGTAACTTCTACCATGGGGGTAAGGTCCGTAAGGTCGGTGCCGCTGGGAACTATTACCATAATAAGCCGCGTTCCATCGACGCCGGGAACGGAACCTACCACGGAGGTAGCGTTGGGAGTCTCGGCAAAGTTAAACCGGGTAATAAAACCGGGGCCCAAATCAACGCCTGTATCCGCAATGAGAATATCATTGCTGCCGTAAAAGAAGGGCGCCGGCGTGGTGAGGCCGGAATAGACATGGGCCAGATCCGTCCGCCTTACCGCCTGCCCCCCCGCATCGGCGGTTACGCTCATGGTGAGGCGGTACTCTCCGGGGGGAAGTTCCAGGGCGCCGGTCAATTTGATCAGGGCGACAGCCCTGTCCAGAAGCAGAATCGTCCCCGGCGCCGAAGCTGCGTTCAGCTCCTGCGGGATGAGGGAAATGGGGATGGGTTCGGGATCGGCCAGTAAGCTGCCGTTCACGCCGGCATAGGTCTCTATCAGTAATTCCGCCCTGTCCGGTATCTGGGTGAAGCCGTCCCAGCCAAGGGAGTAACTCAAAACGCCTTTGACGGGATTCACCGCCGCCGGGTCCATATAGGGCTTGAGGGTAAAATCCAGCGGGGTAAGGACCCCGCCCGTCACCGTAACCGCTTTGGGCTCGCTTATGGCGGAGAGCGTATCCCCCGCGTAACCCCTGGCGGTAATCGTATAATCACCGGGGGGAAGGCGCAGTTGTATGCTGCTGTTCTGGAAAGAATAGGGCTCCAGATTGGCGGGGGCGCCAAAAACCAGTTCATACCTGGTAAAATCAGGATTCAGGGGCAGCATGGTACGCGCCAGAGAAGGATTCACATTGCTGCCCGAAAGGGATATATGGAGCAGCCCTTCGTCCGCGGCAACTTCGGCGCTTTTCGGCCTGGTCAAGAGGAAATTGCTGCAACCCGCAACAAGAAGAGCCGCGGCGCATAAAGACGCTAGGGTAACGTGTATGTTTTTCATTTCTTCCCTCTCACTTTTCTACCAAAAAGTAGAGCTTGTTGGTGTAATGCTTGCCGTCAGTTCCGGTTGCCACCAAAACCACCTCGTGCTGCCCCGCCTTCAGGCCGTTGACATTCAGATTCAGAACCGGCCCCTCCGCCGGAGCGGCGGCAGGCGGAACAGGGTGCGGTTTGCCGTCAAGGTACCATTCGAGGAGGGGCCGGTTGACCTTTATCGTTAACAAACCGGTACTTTGGTTGAAGGAGCTGTCGTCAATAAAATCAAGATCGCTTACACCCCTATAGATGATGGAAACGCTGAGATTCTCCTCCTGCGGCTGGACCGTTACCGTTACCGTATAGGCCTGTTTACCGCCGTCCTCAGCCGCTACCGTGTAGACCCGGGGGCCGGCGAAATTCCTGGGGGAATCCGTAAGGGGATTGGCCGTTTTTACCGGCTCGTTTTCATAAGTAATGGATACCCCTATATAGGAGATGACCGGCGTAAGGCTGCCTATCAGGGACCCGGCGGAATAGGAAATGGACGCATCTATGGTGTGGTTCTCCTGATCTATCTGCACAATGGCGGGAACCGCTTTGAAGGAAAAGCCGGTAATAAGTACCTTGTCCCCGCTTATGCGGTAAACCGTTACGGCATAATCTTTCGTGCTGCCGTCCTCCGCCGTTATCCGGTACGATACGGGGCCGCTGAAATTCTGGGGGCTTCCCGCTTCGGGGCTGATGGTTTTGCCGGTATGGGTAATATCCGCCCGTAAGGCGGTAATATCCGTATCCCCTGAAACGGTTACATAAATGGGCACCACCCCGTCCGGGCCGGGAACGGAGCCTATCACCGTATCAAGCACGGGGGTTCCGAAGAACGTAATGCCGGTTATATCCTTTGTGCTGGAAGCTTTGGAGTACACCGTTACGGTGTAGGGCTGGACCGTCCCGTTCCGGGCCCTGACGGTGTAAATAACGGGACTGCTAAAGTTCACCGCCCGGCCCGACACCGGGTCGAGGGATACCCCCTTGTAGTAGACCATGGGGCGCAGGGCGCTCAGATTTGTACCGGAGGGGACTGTTACCGTAATTGTTTTGGCCGCCTCGTCTATGGCGCCCACGGCCAAAGGCTCCGCAAAGTAGAAGCCTGTTATCATCTTGGCATTGTTGTCTTCGACCTTAACGGTAACCGTATAAACCCTGGTCTGGCCGTTTTCCGCCCTCACCGTATATATAACGGGGTCCCTGAAGCTCGTGGCCGTGCCGGTTACCGTGGCGGGCCCGCCCGCCGGGATGCCTGCCCCGCTGACAGCGACCCCCGTGTGGGTAACTTTAGGGGTCAGGTTTATGTTCGCTATATCCGTACCCATGGGAACGGCTACCTCAATGGGGAAGCGCCCGGAAGAATCCTGCGTGGAAGCGATGATGGTAGTGGTAGCTTCGGGGGCTATTTCCGCAAAGGTCAGGGCGGTTATTTCCCTGTCGTCGCGCAAGGGCGGTTGGGGGCCGCGGCTTACCTTTACCCCATAGACTTTCGTAGCAGTGCCGTTCGCCGCCGTTACCGTGTAGTGCAGCAGGCTTGAAAAATCGCCCTTGATACCGGCGGGGTGAGCCGTTTGTTCGCTGCCTCCCTCCCGTCTGATGGATGAGCCGGTATAGTAAATGGTGGGGATCAATTGCCCCAGGCCGGTATCGTAGGGAACCGTAACGGTGATCATTCCGGCATCCTGATCTATCACCCCAACGGCCATGGGATCGAGGAAGTAGAAACCGTTTATTCTGGCAACGCCGCTTGAAGGATCCGGGGGAGCGTCATCGGCTATTACCACGGTAACCGTATACTCCTGGACGCCTCCGTCTTCGGCCTCCACCCTGTAGAGGGCGGGATTCGTGAAGTCCGCCGCATTGCCGGTTACCGTGCCTGGCCCGCCCGCCGGGAGGCCGGCCCCGGTGATGGAGGCCCCCGTGTGGGTGGCGACAGGGCTCAGGGCGGCTACCGTTTTACCGGCGGCGGCAAGACCCGCCGCGGGCACCGTTACCACCACGGGTATCCTGCCTGTCGTATCCGGGACGGCGCCTATCACTGCCTTTTCGCCGCTGATCTCAGCAAAACCAAAGTCCGTGAGCGCCCTGGCATCGTTAGCCGCCGCAAAGACGGAAACCAGGTAGGTCTGGGAACTTCCGTCCCTGGCGCTTACCGTATAGGGGATGGGGTTTGCGGCGGAATTTCTAAAGTCCCTGGGCTCCCCGGAGATGGGGCTTACCGATTGTCCCGTGTGGTAGATAACCGGGGCGAGGCCCTGGAGATTCGTGCCATAGGGAACGGTAACGGCTACGGTTTTTGCCGTCTCGTTGATGATACCCGCCGCTCCCGTTGCCGGGGAGCCGGGGAAGATAAAATAGAAACCCGTTAATTGCTTGTCGCTGTTCTTCCGGTCGGAGGTCAGGACCGTTACGGCATATTCCCGGCTGCTGCCGTCTTCCGCCGTTACCGTATAGGTGACGGGGTGCATATCCGATGCGGCAAAGTTCTGCCCCGCGGCAGCCGTTACGGTACCGGCGCCGCTCCGGGAATCCACCCAGGCAACCTCCCCGCTTATGGTTTCGCCCGTGTAGGTGATCCGGGGGGTCAGGGCGGTCTGCGTCAAGTCCACCGGATTCCCCGTTGTGGTGGTATCAGGAATCGTTACCACAATGGGATAGGTCCCATCCGGCTGGGGAACGGCGCCGATGATCACCTGGAGGGTTCCTATGCCGGTGTTGGTGAACGTAAAGTCCGTTATTTCCTTGGCGCTGCTCCGGTCCCGTATCACCGTAACCGTGTAGTCCTTGGTGCTGCCGTCCTCCGCCGTCACCCTGTACCCTGGGGAGCCGGAAAAATCGTCGGTCTGGGTTACGGTTACCCCCCCCTTGACCCATCCCCCGGACAGCGGGCCGATGGATTTGCCGGTCTGTACTATCTTGGCGCGGAGGGACGTGAGGTTTGTCTCGCTGGGAACGTGGATGACGATTATTCCCCCGCTTCCGTCAGGATTCTCGCTTACCACCCCCTCCGCCAGCAGGTTATCGGAAAGCACAAGATCAAACCAGAGAATATCCTTGGAATCGCCGGTCCTTACAATGACCCTTACCTCGTATTCCCGGTATGAACCGTCTTCCCCGGTAACCCAGTAGGTTACGGGTTCATAGAAATCCCGCGCTTCCCCTGAACCGGGGCTCAGGGATCTGCCTATGAACCTTACCGTGGGGCGGATATTCCCCGGATTGCTCCCCGGCGGCAGAACAACGGTGATGGGTATCTTGCCGTTAAGGCCCGGCCTGCTCCGAATCTCTACGGCCTCCCCCGGAATGCCCGTGGAAAAACTGGTTATGACCTTATCCGCGAGCAGCATCCTGCCGCCCTGACCTTCAGGAATCTCTATCCACTTGAATAAGGGGTTAGAGCAGGAACACAGCAGCCCCAAGCCGGCTGCCAAGAGCATCCACAACTTCCTCATAGCGATTCACATACCTGTTTAAGAACAATTCCCCCATAACCGGCGCCCCAAACATCATACGCCCCAGAACCCTTCGTCCGCCATTTGTCACAAGTAAAGAAATCCAAAGTAGCTTTCCCGAAACTGAAATTTTGGAAAAGCCTTTATGAATTTTTGTTTATTATTATGCATTTGTCAACTTTCTTTTGAATTATCGGAGTTTATTACGTATTTTTTACCCCTGGATACCCGTTCCGGGCGGATTATGCCGTCCGGGGGCGGGGTTTTTCAGCAGTGTGTCAAAACGGAAGAGGCGATGTATCATTATGACATATCGCTTTGCCGGCAGGGGCCCGGAAACAAAAAGCCCCCGGACTTTGACAAGGTCCGGGGGCGAGGGTAAGGATGGATACACCATATCCATATTATGGGATTAACTCCCAATTTCTCAAGCCTAAAGAGAAAAGGGATCCCTGCCTAGTTGGGATTTGATGCAACATTGAGCAAACATAGCATCATTTTGTAGCGTCATCAGCGGTCCGCCGTGCCCGAAGTTGGCCTGCATGACCGGGAAGGCCCATTATGCCGGGCGGGTTAGGGGCAGGCGAGTCTTCGCGCCCGTATTTATGAATCCCTTATTCGAGTTTTGAATATTTATACATACATTATGCGGTTCCGGGGGGAGAGAACCGGGGGCGTTGCTGCTGAAGCCGCAAAGCGGCTTCAGCTTGGGAGTTTTGCTTCGCAAAACTCCAGGGAAAGAGCACGGGGGTAGCCGGAGACCCCGCAGGGCCGCAGGAGGCTCAGGCGCAGGGGGCTCGGCACCCTCTCTACTACCGGCTCTCTCATCTTGCACTCTCATCTTGCAAGGCCCCCGCATACCAGCTATAGTTTTGCCATGGAACAGATGAGACGCACCGTTACGTGCGGGGCCCTGCGCGGGGCTGATGCGGGGAGGACCGTTGTCCTGAACGGCTGGGTACACCGGAAGCGGGACCACGGGGGTATTTCTTTTGTCAATGTGCGGGATCGTTACGGCATAACCCAGGTTACCGTGGATACCGCCGCGTCCCCGGACCTTGCCCCGGTAACGGCAGAGCTGCGCAGTGAATTCTGTGTCGCCATTGAAGGGCTGGTCCGTCCAAGA
>JAISQV010000268.1 GCA_031273985.1 Spirochaetaceae bacterium
TGGTAGAAGGCCCAGCCCAGGGAGTCGAGGTAGGCGGCGTTGCCCGGCTTCCGGTCCGCGGCAAGGCGGCAGAATCTCAGCCCCCGGTACAGGTCCAGGTTGGCGTCCACCAGCACGAAACCCAGCCCGTTCATGGCGGTCGTGTTGTTCCCGTCCAGATCCAGGGCCTTCTCGTAGTACTCTACCGCCCGCTTGTTGTCCTTCTGAATCCACGCGGCATAGGCCAGAGTCGTATATATCTGGGCGGATTCAAAACCGCCCTTTATGAGCTGCCCCAACTCAAACTCCGCGAGCTTCGCCCGCTTCGTGATAACATAGATATAGGCCAGGGTAAGCCGGCACTGGTATATCCTCAGGGGATCCTTCCCCGCGCTGATCACCTGTTCCAGATAGACGAGCCCCTCGTCGTAGCGGCCCAGCTTGGTGTAACAGAGCCCGGTGTAGTAGGCAAGTTCCCCGCGCTTCCCGGTGTCCAGGCCCTCCGCATCCACCCGGAGCAGCTCCTCCAGGGCCAGCTCCCAGCGCCGGAGGCCGAAGAGCCGTTTGCCTTCCTCCAGACTGCCCGTCTGCGGTTCCGAAGGCGGTTTTTCCGGTTCCGCCATCTCAGTCTTCCCGTGCGGGGTTTCCCCTGGCTATGAGGCGGGCCCCCGAAGCGGGCTTTATCTCATAGGTCAGCGGGTGAAAACCGAAGATCCGCTCGTAATCATCGAGCCGTTTCCGGTACTCCGCCAGGGCGCCCTCGCTGATGATCGTGTAGGTACAGCCGCCGAAGCCCTGCCCCGTCATACGGGAGCCCAGTACGCCGTCTATCTCCTGGGCCCGTTTCACCAGCCAGTCTATCTCCGGGCAGGACACCTCGTAGAGGTCCCGCAGGCTCTCGTGGGAATGAAAAAACACCCTGGAAAGGGCGGCAAGATCGCCCCGTTTCATGGACTCCTCGGCGTCGTTCACCCGGCGAAGCTCCTGGACTATGTGCATACAGCGGCGGCGTATCTCTTCGGGCAGGTCCCCCATATACTCCACCATATCGGCGTCCACAAAACTCCGCAGATTCTCCGCCTGCCTCTTCTGGGAAAGCAGCGCCAGCCCCCGCCTGATGTCCTGCCGCCTCTCGATCAGCTCTTCCTCCACCCCCAAACGGGGCACCCTGGAATCCATTAGCAGCATCCGGTACTTACCTATGGGGCTCTTGACCTTGCGCACCTCCAGAGTCTCCTCGTCCACCACCAGAAACTGCCCCTTCCTGCCGGAAAAGATAACCTGGTAATCCACCGACGGGGGATTCCGCCCGAAAAAAGCTTTCTGCGCGGCGCAGAGCCGGCTCAAAAGCGTCTTTTCCCCCAGGGGCGCGCGGAACAGGCCCTTCAGCGCCACCAGCGCCGCCACCTCGATAGCCTGGGACGAGGCCAGCCCCACCTGCTGGGGCACATCCCCCGCCACGGTAAAATTCAGCCCCTTCACCGGAAAACCGAGCTCCGCGAAGACCTGAATCGCCACCTTCATATAATTCGCCCAGCGGTCCTCCCGCTTGTACTTCAGATTGATCAGCGTCGTCCGCTTCCGTTCCCCCAGGTCCGCCGCAAAAAAACGGAGGGAACTGTCCTTGCGGAGGCTCACCGCAACCCGGACATAACGATTGATGGCGGAAGAAAAGAAAAGCCCCGCTCCGGGCTCCCCGTGCTCGCCCAGATAGTGCACCCGGCCGGGCGCCTCGGCAATGACAACGCTTTCGGATTGGCCCTCTCCTATCTCGTACTCGCTTCGGTGGATAGGACCGATGTCCAGCATTCAATTACCCCTTTGCTACGATCGGACGCCCGTAAACCCGGCGCCTTCACATGAAATATCCGCTCCCTATCATAGCCGAACGCCCCCTTTTGTTCAATCAAATTTCCGCATCAAATTGCAAAAGTCCTGCGCCCGGCGCCCCCTTTACCCGGAATTCCGCCCGTCAGCAACCAAACTGTGCTTTAATCAGGAGGGGGCCGGGCCCCCTACGCTCCAAAGGTTTGCGGCATAGCCGCAAACGCTTTTGCGCTACCCCCGTGCGGGGCTCCCCCGCGAACCGGTGAGCGGGTTCTTATGCCCCCCGCAACGCCCCCAAGAACCCGCGAACCCACCCCACGCGCGCCCCACATAACTCCTCCCTCCACCCTGCGGCGCTTCGCGCCGCCTGCCGTTGACATGACCCTCCGCTTAAGCTAGACTGGGGCGATTTTTACCACCAAGAGGAACCCCGTGACAGTAACCAGAGAAGTTGAACGGCTGGAACAGTCCTCCCTGAAGCTGACCTTGAGGATCGGCAAAGAGGAGCTGCGTTCCGAATACGACGAGATTGTGGAAAAGTACGGCAAAACCATTCAGATTGCCGGATTTAGGAAGGGGAAGGCCCCCAAAGATGTGCTGGTGCGGAAATTTTCTGCGGCCTTCAAGGCTGAAACCCTGGCCCATGTCATCGAACATTCGCTTTCCGACACGCTGGCGGACGAATCTTTTCCCCAGGAAGACCGGCCCCTGTCCTATTCCACGCCCCGGATGGAGAACGATCCCGCCGATATGGAACTGGACCTGGAACAAGACCTTAGCTTCTCGGTGATCTACGATGTGATGCCCCGCTTTACCGTGGGCCCCTGGAAGGGCCTTGAGGCGGAGGTTAAGGACGCTGAGGTAACCGATGAGGATATAGACCGGGAGCTTGAGGCGGTCCGGGAGCGGAACGGCATAGTCCTGGACAGGGACGACGGCGCCGAAGCCGCGGAAGGGAATGTGGTTACGGTAAACTATGCGGAGCTTTCGGAGTCCGGCGAAATTCTGGAGGGGACGGAGCGGCAGGACTTTGTTTTTACCCTGGGCACGGGTTACAATCTCTTCCATTTTGACGATGATATAAAGGGCATGAAAAAGGGGGAAACCAGGGATTTTGACAAGGATTACCCCGAAGATTTTAGCGACAAAGACCTTGCGGGGAAGCATAAGCGGCTCCGGGTTACCCTTACCGCCCTCAAGGAGAGGCGGCTCCCGGACCTGGACGACGATTTGGCCCAGGATGTGGACGAAAAGTACGAAACCCTGGAGGATCTTAAGGCGCATATCCGCGAGCGGCTGAACAAAAACCTCGAAGCCCGGCTGAGGGACCTCCGAATCAGCGCCCTTTTGGAAAAGATTCTGGCCGCCACCCCCATGGAGATACCCGAATCCATGACCCGCGTAGAGCTGGAGAGCCGGTGGCGGGCCATGGCCCGCCAGTTCAACGCGGACCCGGATCAGTTGGCGGAGATGATGGACCGCTCGGAGCAGGGCCGGGAGGCGCTCTACGGGGAGTGGCGGCCCCAGGTAAACAAGGCGCTCCAGAGCCGGCTCATCGTAGAAGCCCTGATGGAAGAACAGAATATTGAGGTTTCGGAGGAAGAGACGGAGCGGCGCCTGGAAGAGATTGCCTCGGAGGCGGATCGGCCCCTGGAGGAGGTGCGGGAGTACTATAACCAGGCGGGGGGCAAGGCCGATCTGGAAGCGGATATCCGGGAACGGAAATTTTTCGATGTTTTACTGGCGGAAAATACGGTCAAGGCCGGGGAACGGGTAAAATATCTGGACCTGTTCGCCAATAATGGTTAAATTGAATTTAGGTGAGGTTTCCGGACGGTGATTTGGCGGCCCCGGAGGGTTGAGAACCCGCCGGGCGCACGGCAGGATGGGAAACCGGGCTAATCCGGTTTTGGGACCTCTCTACTGCGCAGCCCTGGGCCGCGTAATCATGTCGGATACGGAATGATTGCATGGATGAAAAAATGAATTCCCTGGTCCCCATCGTGGTGGAACAGACCGGGATGGGGGAACGGTCCTACGATATATATTCGCGGCTCCTCAAGGACCGCATTGTCTTTCTGGACGGGGAGATAAACGATCTTTCCGCGGACCTTGTGGTGGCGGAACTTCTCTTTCTGGACGGCCAGGACACGGAGAAGGACATCAACCTGTATATCACTTCCCCCGGCGGCTCCGTAACGGCGGGGCTTGCCATCTACGATACCATGCAGTACGTCAAATGCGATGTGCAAACCATCTGCCTGGGGCAGGCGGCCAGCATGGCGGCGTTGATCCTCACCGGGGGAGCGGCGGGCAAACGGCTGGTGCTGCCCTCCTCACGGGTTATGATACACCAGCCCTGGGGCGGGGCGCAGGGGCAGGCCCGGGATATAGGGATTCAAACGAGGGAACTGCTCCGCATTAAGGGGATGCTCATAGATTATTTTGCCAAACATACCGGAAAGGATACCGAAATCGTAGCGGCCGACATGGAGCGGGACTTCTATATGTCCGCCAAAGACGCCGTCGACTACGGGGTGGTGGATCAGATTCTGGTAAGGAGCAAACATGGCGAGGCTTCGTAACGGCGCGGGCGGATATGAGCGATCCTGTTCGTTCTGCGGAAAAAGCGGCGATTTGACCCGGCGGCTCATTGCGGGCCCGAATGATATATTTATCTGTGATGAATGTGTAGAGGTGTGCCGGAAGATTCTGTCCGAGGAGGATCACGGGATATCCGCCCAGTTTACCGGCGACATTCCCATACCCAAGGAGATAAAGGCCTACCTCGACGCTTTTATCATAGGCCAGGAGGATGCCAAAAAAGCCCTCTCCGTGGCGGTGTACAACCACTACAAGCGTATTGCCCGGGTCATGAAGGAGCCCGAGGAGGTGGAGATTGAAAAGTCCAACGTCCTCCTCATAGGGCCTACGGGTACGGGGAAGACCCTCCTGGCAAAGACCCTGGCCAAGAAACTCAAGGTGCCCTTCGCCATCGTGGACGCCACGACCCTCACCGAAGCGGGTTATGTGGGCGAGGATGTGGAGAACATACTCCTCAAGCTGATCCAGAACGCCGGGGGCAATATAGCCATGGCGGAACGGGGCATAGTCTACATTGACGAGATCGACAAAATAGCCCGGAAGGGTGAAAATGTTTCGATCACCAGGGATGTTTCCGGTGAGGGCGTCCAGCAGGCCCTCCTCAAGATCATCGAGGGGACCGTGGCCTCCGTGCCGCCCCAGGGCGGAAGGAAGCACCCCAACCAGGAGATGATCCGCATCGATACCACGAACATCCTCTTTATCTGCGGCGGCGCCTTTGTGGGGCTGGACAAGCACATTGAACAGCGGGTGGTGCAGCATCCCATGGGTTTTGGCGCGGATGTGGCGGATACCCACGAGCGGAATCTGCGGGAACTCTACGGGAACCTGCACCCGGACGATCTGATCCACTTCGGGATGATCCCCGAATTCATAGGGCGGCTTCCCATCACCGTGTGCCTGGAGGAACTCAACCGGGAGGATCTTAAGCGGATCATCACGGAGCCCCGGAACGCCATAGTCAAGCAGTACCAGGCGTCCATGGCGATAGACGATGTGAAACTTGAATTTACCGAGGGGGCCATTGACGCCATCGCCGATACGGCGATCAAGCACAAGACCGGCGCCCGGGGCCTCAGGGCCATTGTTGAACGGCTCATGACCGACATCATGTACGAGATACCCTCGATGGAGGGAAGCAAGCAGGTCGTTATCACCCAGGATGTGGTGGAAAAGTCCGAACCCCCCGAAATCCACCCGCTGCAAAAGAGCGCGTGAAGAACCGGGACACCGTGAAGCAGGGCGGACTTTCCCGGCTTATCTCGGTAGTTACCGGGCGGAGCCAAACGGAAGAATTCCCCCTGCTTCCCCTGCGGGACCTGGTGCTCTTTCCCCAAACAGTTATTCCCATTTTTATCACCTACCCGGCGGGGACCCGTGCCGTTGAGGCGGCCCTGAGCCGGGACCTCCGGGTCTTTGTGAGCTGTCTCAGGACCCCCCCGGAGCCGGGCGAGGCGGTCCCGGAGCGGGCCGCTGTTGAGGGGCCGGGGCCCCTCAACAGCGGCGAGGCAAAACCGGCCCCCCGCTCCAAGGGCCGGAACGCCGCGCCGGAACACCGCCCGCCGCCGCTCTATACGGGTACCGGCAGGGGCGACACCTACCGGGCCGGAACGGTGGCGCGGATCATTCAGCACCTGAAACTCCCCGACAATACCTACCGGGTGGTGTTGCAGGGGGAGTACCGGGCCCTGATCCGGGAAGCCCTGGAGCGGAAGGACTATGCCGTGGTGCGTATAGATCCGGTAACGGCCAGGGATGCCGGGGACCCCGCAAGCCCGGAGGTTGCGGCCCTGGTGAGGACCGTTCAGCGATCCTTCGCCCAGTACGCGGAACTTTCCCGGAAGGTGGGGGTGGAAACCCTCAGCGCCGTGGACCGCACGGAGAGCCCGGAACGGCTCGTGAACCTCATCGCCAACACCCTGACCATCAAATCGGAGAAAAAGGCGGAGCTTCTCGCCATAAATGACACCGGGACCCGGCTGGAAGCGATGCTTGAGATCCTCACCCTGGAAAATGAAATTTACGGGATTCAGAAAAACATATCCGGCAAGGTAAAGAGCCGGATGGAGAAGACCCAGCGGGACTACTTTCTCAACGAACAGCTCAAAGAGATCAACAAGGAGCTGGGAAAGGAAACCGCTGAGGACGAGTACGCCGATCTGGAACAGGCCATTGAAGAACGGCGCCCGCCCCAGGAGATTCTTGCCAAGGCCAGGAAGGAACTGGGCCGGCTCCGCAAACTTCAGTCCTATTCCCCGGAGGCCGGGGTGCTGAGGGGCTACCTGGAGTGGATAGCGGAACTCCCCTGGTCCAGTTACAGCGTCGATTCGGGGGACCTTGCTCAGGCGGAGCGGATCCTCGACGAGGATCACTTCGGCATGAAGAAGATAAAGGAGCGGATTCTCGAATTTATCGCCGTGCGGGAGCTGAGCGCCCGAAACTACGGCCCCGCCGTCATGGAAGGCCCCGCCCCGGAGATTCCCGCCCAGGGCGCTCCGGATCAGGGGGGAACCAGGGGCCCCATACTCTGCTTTGTGGGCCCCCCCGGCACGGGAAAGACCAGCCTGGGGCAGTCCGTGGCCAGGGCCCTTGGGCGGCGTTTTGTGCGCATATCCCTGGGCGGGGTCCGGGATGAGGCGGAGATCCGGGGGCACCGGAAAACCTACGTGGGCGCCCTGCCGGGGAAGATCATCCAGTCCATACGAAAGGCCGGGAGCGGCAACCCCGTCTTCCTCCTGGACGAGGTGGACAAGCTCGCCAGCGACATCCGGGGGGACCCGGCCTCGGCGCTGCTTGAGGTGCTGGACCCGGAGCAGAACGCCACCTTTACCGATCACTACCTGGAAGTTCCCTACGATCTTTCCAGGGTGCTCTTCATCGCCACGGCAAATTCCCTGGAAACCATACCCTACGCGTTGCGGGACCGCATGGAGATCATAGAGGTGCCCGGTTACGGGGAGATGGAAAAACTTGCCATAGCCCAGCAGTTTCTCGTACCCCGGGAGCTCAGGGAAAACGGCCTTGCCGGGGCGCGGATCAGCTTCAGGGACGAGGCCATTCTTGAGATGGTGCGCCGCTACACCATGGAAAGCGGGGTCCGCTCCCTGGGCAGGGAGATAGCCCGCTGTATCCGGCGCATAGCCAGGGGGGCCGTGGAAAAGGGTTACGGCAGGGAGGCGGGCAGAAATCTAGCCTCCTTCAGGAAGACGATACGCCAGGCGGACCTGGAAAAAATTCTGGGCCGGAAAAAGTACCGGAACGATCTGGTCTACCGGGAGTCCCGGGTGGGAGTCTGCTACGGCCTGGCTTGGACGGAAAACGGCGGCGCCATACTGCCTGTGGAAACGATACGCTACGAAGGCCGCGGAGACCTCATCATGACGGGGAACCTGGGAGAGGTGATGAAGGAAAGCGCGCGTATAGCCCTCTCCTGGCTGCGCGGCGCGGGCGACCGTTACCGCTACAAGGTTACCAACATAGGAAAGTCGGATTTCCACATCCATGTTCCCGAGGGGGCCATTCCCAAAGACGGGCCCTCCGCGGGAATCACCCTGGCGGCGTCCCTCCTCTCCACCCTCTGCGGCGCGGCTCCCAGGCCCGCCATAGCCATGACCGGGGAACTGACCCTCACCGGCAGGGTGCTCCCCATAGGCGGCCTCAAGGAAAAACTCCTCGCCGCCATACGGAGCGGCATGGAGCGGGTGCTGCTCCCCGTGGACAACCGGGAAGACTGGGAAGAGTTGGACCGGGACATCAAGAGCGGCATTGAGGCGGATTTTGTAGAAACCGCCGCCGAAGCTTTTGCAATCCTCTTTGATCCGGCCATCCTCAGCCCCGGCTCCCGGAGCGGGAAAAGCGGAACCCGGAGCGGCGGCGGCGGCGCTCCGGGCAAGCGGGTGGCCGGCGGCGCCTGAGACTAGTAGGTTGATTGGGCTAAATGATAAGAAGAAGAATTAAACCACTTTTCCGTTATGGAACTGAGGAAAAATAGAGGGAAAGCAGACCACAGGGAAAACTGAAAGAATGCTGAAAATTGCCTGGCTTTGCTTCAATTTGATCTCGTTTCTTTGTCCGTATTGTCTGTGTCCTCCCCCGCGAGAGCGGGTTCTTCGTGGTTAAATCAATTGTTTTGCCCCAATCAAGGTACTAGTACAGAATCTATATTGAAAATGTGGATAAACCAGAAGAATTTCAACCGCTTTTCCGCCCGCTTTAAAGGAAGCTCCCAAAACCGCCCGTTTTCGGGCAGGCTGATTCTTTTTACTAGAACGAATTGCGGCCAAGAAGACTTGAACTTCCATGCCTCTCGGCACTAGCACCTCAAGCTAGCGTGTCTACCAGTTCCACCATGGCCGCAAACAGACCCCCTGAGCGTAGCCGTTTTATTCAATTATGTCAACGGGCGGGATTTCCGATAATGAGGAGTATGAGGTATCGCATGAATCGTTTCGGCTTGACCCTTCTCGGCGCGCTCCTGGCCCTCCTCCTGGGGAGCTGCGCCCACGAAGAGGCGGTGCTGGCGGCGCCGGCGCCGGCGGAAGATGATGTTTGGACCCTCCTTGAGCGGGGGGAAAACGGCAGGGCCCGGGACTTCTTCCTGGGGAAGGTTGATGTCAACTCCAGGGACGGCCGGGGAAGGACCCCGCTCCACCTGGCCGTGGAGCGCGGGGATGCGGAACTTGCCGCCTTCTTCCTGGCCCTGGGCGCCGGGGCGGACGCCGCCGATCATGAGGGAAGGACCCCGCTGGGCATAGCCACGGAGAATCTGGACCCCGGAACAGCGCTTATCCTCGTGGCCGCCGGGGCCAACATTCACCAGGCGGTTCACACAGGCTCCACCCCGGCCCTGACCGCCCTGGACGCCAAGGGGCCCTTCCTCGCGGCCCTGCTCACTGAAAGATCCCTCAGGGCGGAAACGGCCCTGGGCAGGACTATCCTGCATCTGGCGGCCAATGCGGGAGACGCGGAAAGTACCGCGGTGATCCTTGCGGCGGGGAGCCCCGTGAACAGCCGGGACGGCGCGGGCAAAACGCCCCTGGACCTGGCCTTTTCCCACACCGACGCCAGGGCCTACGCTGAAACGGCGGAGCTGCTGATCAGGGCGGGCGGCATCTCGGAGAGTCCCGTCTTCGCCTGGTTTGCCCCGGCGGTACGGGCCCTCAACTACAATCTCCGTTCCGCCGACGGAATGGCGCCCCTGCACTACGCCGCCGGAGGGGGGCACACGGGTTATGTAAGTTACCTCCTCGGAAGGCCCGTGGACATAAACGTCAAGAATGCCTCCGGCGCCACACCCCTGCACGAGGCGGCGAGGGCGGGCCGGGTGGATGTGATGCGCATCCTCATCGCCGGGGGGGCCAATGTCAATGTTCAGGACGCCAAGGGAAATTCCGTGATGCACATAGCCATACCCCAGACGGCCCACCGGGAGGCCCTGGCGGTATTGCTTGAAGCGGGGGCGAACTGCAATCTGAGGGACGAGCACGGCGATTCGCCCCTCCACATCATCATCACCCTGAACCGCGGCGTTGATACGCTCCAGGCTCTGCTTGAACGGGGCGCCGATGTTTCCATACACAACATGGCGGGAAAGACGCCCCTCTACCTTGCCGTACAGGAGAACAAGGCCGCCTACATACCCCTCCTGATCCGCTACAAGTCGGATATTTTTGCGGCGGATAACGAAGGAATCACCCCCTTCGAGCGGGCCCTGCGAAATGACGCGCCCATTCTCGCTTCCCTCATCACCGAAGAATCCGTGCTGCAAAGCGACAGCGGGGGCAATACGGCCCTCCATATTGCGGTAAAATCCCGCTCCGACATCAGAATCATAGGCCTCATTCTGGACCGCCGGGCGCTGGTCAACGCACGGAACAAGGAGGGCGACACGAGTCTCCACATGGCCGTGCGGATCAACCACCGGGAAGGGGGCGAATTGCTCCTTGCCCGGGGGGCGGATATCTTCGCTCCCAACGCCCGGGGGGAGAGCCCCATCTACCTGACCTTTTATTCTCCCGGCGGCGTGCGGGAGTGGATGCTGGGCCCCATGACCCTGGAAACGAGGGACGGCCTGGGCAACACGGTGCTCCACTACGCCGCGTACTGGCGGCTGGATTCCCAGATTCCCGGGCTGATACAGCTGGGGGCGGCGCCCGACGCGGCCAACGCCACCGGTGAAACACCCCTCTTTATGGCGGTAAGGATCAATTCCGTGTCCACCCTTTCCACCCTGATCCTCTCCGGCGCCTCCATCACCTGGCGGGACACCCTGGGGAACACGGCCCTCCATGCGGCGGTGCGCTGGAACGCCCGGGATGCGGCGGTGGCGCTGATCAATTCCGGCGTGGACATAAACGCCCAGGCCCTGAGCGGCAAAACCCCCCTCCACGACGCCATGCGGCTGGGAATCACCGATGTCGAACAGGTGCTGCTCAGCGCCGGCGCGGGCCTTGAGGTCCGGGACAACGAGGGAAATACCCCCTTCATGGAGGCTGTAACCACGGGTTACGCCCCGGCGGTGGAGCGGCTTGCCCAGTATGGAGCGGATACCATGGTCCGCAACAGCCGGGGCGATACGCCGCTGCACCTGGCGGTGGGCATGGGACGCAGCGATCTGGTGAACCTCCTGCTCGCCTGGGGGGCCTCCATCCACGCAAAAAATGCCGCCGGGTGGACCCCCTTTCAGATCGCCCTGACCTCATCGCCCCGCATGGTTTCAACCCTGCTCACCAAGGACAGAATAGGCGTTTCCGACGACGAGGGGAACTCTCCGCTGCATATAGGTATATTGATGAACAGCCCCGTGGCGGTTATCCGGATCATTCTGGAGCAGGGCGGCAGGATTTCCGCGGTGGACGCCGCCGGAAAGACTCCCCTGAGAATGGCGGTAGACCTGGGGAGCTGGGACACGGTGAAACTTCTGGCCGACGCCGGGGCGGATCCCTTCCAGGTGGCAGGGGACGGGAAAAATCCCGCTGCCATCACTCTGGAGGCGGGCCTCGAGCCGCTCAAGGCGCTCTTTTCCGGGCGGGGCATTTCCGCGCGGGACGCCGCGGGGAATACGATCCTTCACTATGCAGCCCAAACGGGCAGCCTTGAGCATATTACGGTGCTCCTTGAATTGGGGGCCAACCGGAACACGAGGAACATAGCCTCCGAAAGCCCCGCGGACGTGGCCCGCCGCTGGAACCGGGGCGACGTGGTGGCGCTCCTCAGCAACATAAGCTCCCTCTAGTACGGAGTCTGTAATTAGGCTGTGAGTAAGACGAAGAGAATGGAGGCTTTCCCAAAACTTCAGTTTTGGGAAAGCCTCCTTAGATTTATGAGAAAAAAGCGGACTTTAGGCCGCTTTTTCCAAAAGCCTGTCCCAAAACCGCGCGCTTTTAGCGCACAGTCAATTAGTTTTGGGACAGGCTCGAATGTTAACCACTTTTCCGCCAGCTTTTCCGGACTTTTGTCCGTGCGGTCCGTGGTTACTCTCTTCATTAAGTAAACGCATATGGGTATTAGGCCCCCCTCGAATAAATAACCCGGTGCTGATAGCGTGAGACAAGAGGGTGAAATATAAGAGAAATTGAAAATAGCCTGAAGTTTTAGCAACGCTGCGTCCTAAAAAATCTTGCCAATATGAATATACGGGTCTACCATAATGTAGCCCCGATACGGCGAGAGAGTCCCATTTTTTAGGAGGATGCAAAATGGCGCACTATCCAAGACCCCCATTCAGAGATCCGGCGGTTAAGTTCAAGACTATTCAACCGATGTTTTCCCCGGCGCCCATGACGGTGCCGGAACCGGATTATCCCGTTACACCCCTCGAAAATTTCCGCCTTGCGGTGGAGCGGAAGACCCCCTACTGGATGCCCAATTCCAGCCTGGATTACGATGCCTTCATGTCCGGTTTCCTCACGGGGCCCGTAACTCCCCCGGATGCTCCGGCGGAGGCGGGACCCTGGGGCGCTACAACCCGTTCCGTCTTTATGGACGATTGGGGTTGTCAGTGGCTCTTTGTTCCCGAGGCGGGGGGGCCCATGCTGGACCCCGACGGGAAAACAGTGCTTGACGACATCACCCAGTGGGAGAAGGTGGTGAAGTTCCCCAATCTGAAGAATTTGGATTGGAAATCCAGGGCTGAAGACTTCATGAAAAACCGTTACAATCCGAACAAGGTGCTCCATATCAATATAGGCCAGGGGTGTACGGAACGTTTTGTGGCCCTCCTGGGCGGTTATACCGAGGCCATGGTCGCCATGGCGGAGGAGCCCGAAGCCTGCCGGGCCTTCTTTGATCGCTTCGCCGAGTGGGAGATAGAGCAGTTTGACATTATCGCCGGGCTCTATCCGGTCAACCTCGTAACGTACCACGACGATTGGGGAACCGAACGGGACACCTTCTTTTCCGAAAAAATGATGGAATCCATGGTGCTGGAACCCACCAGGAAGATCGTAAAACATATCAAGGACAGGGGAGTCTATTTTGAGCTGCATTCCTGCGGCGCCATTAAACGCTTTCTTCCCTACATGATCGATATGCACATCGATTTGCTCCAAATTCAGAGGCGGGCCAACGATATGCCCAAAATGAAAGAGGAAGTGGGCGGCAAGATAGGTTTCTGCTGCTTCACCGAGGGTATTGAAATGGGGCAGCCCGCCTCGAAAGAAGATATTCTGGCGGCAATACGGAAAACCGTGGACCTTTACGGGAAGCGGGGAGGGGCCTACACCTTCGCCTCCGGCGGGGCTTCCGATGAGGATGGCTGGGACGCTGTTTTTGAGCTTTACTGTTACTCCCGGGAATTCTACGACAGGGAACGCGGCGCCGCATAACACGCCCGCTTTCCGGCAAAAGTTCCGGCTCCAGGGGGCTTTCCGGAAGCGGTAACCTTTTCATACAAAGCCGGCTCGCCGGGCCGGCTTTGTTCTATTCTGTTCCGCTCCTACTGCTGCGCCCGGAGTTTTGCATAATACGCCGAAGAATAGGTGTAGAGTTCATCCCCCGCCGCGGCGGTGAGCGCAAAGTTTTGGTTGAAGGGGATTGTGGCCATGAGCTTGCCCCGGGGTGCGTACTTATCCACAAAACGGCGGACCGCTTCCCGCGCCTCCTCTTCACTCTGCGCCGTATCCACCCCGTAGACCGGTACCGTGATGGCAATCTGGCGGCCGTACTTTTCGGTGAGCATATCGAAGTCATTGATCTCCTGGGGCGTCCACGCGTCGGCGCCCATTTCGATGATCTCCTCGATGTACTGCTGGGTGAGGCCGCAGGAGTGCAGTTCGATGAAGCGCCCCGTGCCGTGCACAAAGTCCCATATCCGTTTGGTGTGGGGCATGATCGCCTCCCGGAACATGGCGTTGGAGAAGAACCCCGCCCGCTGGGTGCCCCAGTCATCGCCGTAGATGATGTAATCTATGGGATCGTAGTATTTGAACACCTTGCCGAGCAAGTCTATCTTGAAATCCGCCACGCCGCCAAAAAAGTCCTGCAAGGCTTCGGGTTCATCGTAAAAGGCCGCCAGGGCGTCGTCAAAGGGCATGGCTTCATGAAGCCGCTCGAAGAGCCCCTCGGGGCAGTGAAATACGTGCATACGGTCAGGATCGTAGCGGGCCGTCTGGAGGCGCGCGTCCTCTTCCCAATCGATCTTTTCCAGATCCGGCGGCGGCATTTCCTTGCGCCAATGGGCCAGATCGTGCAGCACCACCGTGCCGGGCTTGACCATCATGCCGCCGGCCACTTTAACATCCACCCATTCAACGCCCCACCAGTCAAAGCCGTCCTGCTCGTACAGGGGGTGCTCCAGCACCACATCGGGCCAGCAGTACTGGTTATCCTGAAGCCACACCGGCACCCAGTAGGGTATCCCGCCGGTATAGAGCAGGCGCTGATTCTCCCGGGCCGTAACGGGGCGCGGCCCCAGGGGGGCGGGAACTTGCTGCAGCATCCAGGGAAAACTGCCCTGCGGTTGGCGGGACGGGGGAATTTCCTTTGCCATATGTCTCCTCCTCAAAAAGCCTCAATCTTAAAAGCCTCAATTGAAGCGCACTAAAAAATGATGCGCCCTTGCGGGCGCATCACCATGTCAAACGGGCCTTATCCTGCGAACCTGTTTCGCTTCCGCAAACCGGCCTTTATCCCGCAAGCTTGGTCCGGGAGTATTTGTAGAGTTCCTCCCGGAAGGGTACGGTCAG
>JAISQV010000305.1 GCA_031273985.1 Spirochaetaceae bacterium
CCATTCACGATATTGTGGAAAACCTCAAGAGTATATCCAGGGAGGTAAACGAAAGCGTGCTGGACGTGCAGAAAGCCTGTCAGGATATAGCCGTTTCCCTGGACGCGGCGCAGAAAATAGCCGAGGGCCGCTTCCTGATCCCGCCCGAGCGTAGCGCCGGATAGCCCGCGAAGAAGAGGAAGAGTACACGAAGGCGCACCAAGGGTACGCCAAGGCGCACGAAGGAAAGAGAAAGAAGATAACCACAAAGGGCACCAAGGACACGAAGGAAGAGAAGACCAAGAGTTACATGAAGGAAAGAGAAAGAGGACCCTTGGGCCTCTTCTTCCTTCTTCTTCCTTCTTCTTCCTTTGTGCTCTTCGTGTCCTTCGTGGTTAATAGGCGCTTCGTCTCACGGTTTAATTGCAGACTCCGTACCGGCGTCCGGGGCGGCTAAAGGGAATCATGATCCCTCTCGGCAAGGCTGGGAATATACTTGCGGAGTATGCCCCGCAGGAGGGCGGCGTCCCGGTAGCGCTCCGGGGCCGCGGGATCAAAATGCACTACGGGCTCCAGCTCCGCCGTCAGGGAGCCCAGGTCCAGCGCCGGGCCCTCCCGCTCAACCCGCAGTATGCGCTTGTATTCGGTCTTTACCGGCCTTTCGTCCCGCCCCCAGAGCGGCTCGTCCAGCCTTTCGCCGGGCCTCGGCCCTATATACTCGATCCGTATGTCCCTGTGGGGCTCGAACCCGTAGAAGCGTATCATCTGCTCGGCCATATCCTGAATACGCACGGGCTCCCCCATGTCCAGGAGGTAAAGATTCCCGTTACTGCCCACCCCCCCGGCCTTGAGCACCAGGGAGCAGGCCTCCGGGATCGTCATCAGGTAGCGCCGCATCTCCCCGTCCGTTACCGTTACCGGCCCGCCCTTCTCGATCTGCCGCTGAAAGAGGTGCATGAAGGAGCCCCGGGAGCCCAGCACATTGCCGAAACGCACCCCCATGAAGTGGGCCCCCTCCCCGGCGCTCCCCCCGGCGGCCCTGCGGGAGGTCTCCAGCACCGCCTGCTCGCAGAGGTACTTGGAAACCCCGTAGACGGAGACCGGCTCCACCGCCTTGTCCGTGGTGATCAGCACAAAACGCTTCACCCGGTGCCGCTCCGCGGCCCCGGCAAGGTTAAGGGTGCCGAAATAATTATTCTCCAGCGCCGCCACGGGGTTTTCCTCCATCATGGGAACGTGCTTGTAGGCCGCCGTGTGGAAGATCACCTCCGCCTTGAGCTTCCCTATGATGTAGCCCGTAAAATCCCGGTCCTTCAAATCCCCGATGATGGGCACGATGGACGCCTTCTCGCCCACTCCCTCCTCCTGCAAAAGCCGCAGCTCCCGGTCAATCTGGTAGATCGAATTCTCCCCGTGGCCCATCAAAAAAAGCCGCTCCGCCCCGCCGGAGAGAAGCTGCCGGCAAAGCTCGCTGCCTATGGAGCCCCCCGCGCCGGTCACGAGCACCCGCCTGCCCCGGAGATAAGCCAGGCTCTGCCGCAGATTCACCGTTACCGGCGTGCGCCCCAAAAGATCCTGCGGGTCTATGGAGCGGGTCTGAATAAGATGCGCCTCCCCCTCGATGATCTGGGATATGCCCGGCAGAATCTGAATACGCTCAAAACCCGCATTCTTCAGCACCCGGTAAATTTCCGTCAGGTACTCGCGGGGGGCCGAAGGCATGGCGATCACCGCCTCGTCGGCGGGATTCATCCGCAGAAGCTCCGCCACGTCCCCGATGGGCCCCAGCACGGGGAGGCCGTCAATCCGCTTACCGATCTTCCCGGCGTCGTCGTCCAGAAACGCGACCACCTCGCCGAATATTTTCTTCGCCCGTATCTCCTGGGCCAGAGTCTGCCCGGCAAACCCCGCCCCGATAACATAGAGCCGTCTCTTCTTGGGCGCCGTCATACCGCGTAATCCCCGCCGCCGCGCATCAAAGAATCACCCTGCTCTGGGCCGGTTGAATCACCTCAAAGGCCAGATCGATAGAAAAAGAATCATCGTAGAGGTCCAGCTTAATCTTGGCCCTCCCTTTCCGCCTGTCCACCTTTACAATCTTGCCCTCAAGCCCCAGAAGCGGCCCGTCCACCACCACCACCCTGGACTGCTCGTTAAAGTAGACCCTGGACTTCCCCGCCACGGGCCCCACCTTCTTGATAAAGTGCAGCACCAGCTCAAGGTCCCGACCCTGAAGCTCCCGGACATCCTGATTCGAGCGCAGAAAACGGAAAAACCCGTCGGTACGCCGGAAGTCCCAATGGGCGCCGAAAAATTCATCCGCCTCGGCCCCCACAAAAATATAGCCCGGAAAAATGCCCACCGTGCGCTCCGTCACGCGCCCCCGCCGCCGCTCGTCAATCTGCCGCCGCGGAAAATGTATCTCCGCCGTAAAATCCGGCCTCCGCGCCCTGAAAAGCCTGATATACCGCTCCTCGGTCCGGGTCTTCACCTGTATGGCATAGTAATTCATCTGAAGCCCCCATTCTAGCACAACCGGGCCCCAAAGAGAAGAGAAACAGGAGGGGGCCGGGCCCCCTGCGCCCGGCCCAAGGTGCCGGGCTACCCCCGTGCGGGGGGCCAGCCCCCCGCAACGCCCCCTGTTGGGGGGCCCGATGCCCCCCAAACCCCCCAGCCGGGTGGGATACCCCCCCGGACCCCCCGCAGCGCTTCGCGCTGCTCCCCAATGCGGGGGAGCACGAAGGGCAGCCGCAGGGCTGTCCACCGAGAAATTTGGCCTGCTCCGGCGCACGTAAATTCCCCGTTTACCATAAGTACCCGCCGCCTTTAGGCGGCGGGGTGCGCCGCCCCCGCAACGCCCCGTGATTCCTCGCTGGAGTTTGCGGAACCGCCATAGGCGGTGAAGCAAACTCCCAAGCTGAAGCCGCTTTGCGGCTTCAGCAGCAACGCCCCCGTCCCTCCTTCCCGGAGTTTGCGCGAAGCGCAAACTCCCAAGCTGAAAACCGCTCTGCGGTTTTCAGCAGCGATTTGTAATCGTACCCAGAATGGCGGGTTAAGCTTAGCCCCTGCGGGGGATCAGTCCCCCAGGGGGGAAAAACGGCCTATGCTGCCCGCGCTGAAACCCCAGCGCCGGTACACATAATCCGAGAAGGCCCGGGCCTCCCGGGAAAAGGCTTCCCCCAGGCCGGGCCAGGCCCTGCTTCCGTCGGGGTTGAGCGAGGCCGGGGGCAGCACGGCCCGGCGCCAGGAGTTGCCGTCTATCTGCCGGGCCAGGAATTCCCCGAAGTAGGGACCCGCCTGGCCGGCGGGCTGCTGGAGACAGTAAGCCATGAATTCATTGATCACCAGATAGGGGTAGTCCTGATCGTAGCGCTGGGAATCCAGGTAGGAGCGGAAGAAGCGCCGGGCCTCGTCCTCCAGGCCCTCCCAGCGCCGGGCGGCAAAGTCCCGGAAATCCCGGTCCAGGAAATAGAGCCCATGGTAACATTCATGCACGAGAAAACGCCGACGTAGATAGTCAGGGGATTCCCGCGAAAGGGAGAGCGCCGCCCCCTCGCCGCCGGCTATGCCGCCTCCGGCAAGGCGGAGCACGCCGCAGGCGAGGAGCAGGTCCCGCAGTTCCGCCTCTTCCGGCAGGAGGGGAAAGCCGCTCCGCCGGGCGGCTTCAAAGAAGGCGGCCAGGTCCCCGGCATTGTAGTCATGGGCGTTCCAGCCGTGGAGGCCCGCAAGCTCCGCGTCGGGAACCAGGCGGGAACGGTACCCGGCCTTTTCCACAAAAAAGGCGAGGCGCTTGAAGAGGCGGCTCTGTACCTCGTAATCGGCGGTGTCAAAGATGATGATTCCGGGGAATTCATCCCAGCGGAAGACCTCAAAGCGCCGGTCCCGCCAGTTTTCCCGGGGGTAGCCGGGGATGAGGCCCGGATCCAGGGGAACGGGCGGGTAGTACGCGGGGCCGGGCGTCGAAGGGGGAGGCTCCGGGAGGCTGAGGATCAGCGCCTCAAAGCGGGAGGGGGAAAGGGCGAGCGGCCCCTCCGGGCGGAGCAGGCCCGGCGGGAGTCGCCGTTCTTCCGCCTGGGCGGGGCGGTACGCGTAACGGCGGCCCCCCAGGTCCAGTTCCGCCTCCCCCAAACCCCGGAGTATCAGTTCCGGGGGCCGGGAAAAGGGGTAAGCCTCCGGAGGCTCTATGGTGAAGCGCCCCCCGGCGTCCCGGTACACGAAGGGGCTCAGGCGGAGGCCCCCGGAGACCGCCTCGATGCCGTAGCGCCGGGGGATCAGCCGGATGGCAGTGATCCGCAGATCCCCCTCCGCGCCTTCCCCGGCGGCAAGGCTGAAACCGCTGAGCAGGCCCGGCGGCAGGGGCGCCGCGTAGGAAATACTGCCTCCGGGGGGGAGTCCCCAGGCCTCGGCCGGGAGTTCCCAGAGGCCGGAAAAGCCGTCTTCCAGGCTGAGCAGAATCTTCCACCCGGCGGCGGGAACCGGCGGCCGATATTCAAATTCCAGGGAAAGGTCCGGGGCAATGGTGAGCGGCGGGTCGAAGCTGTAGCGGAGAACCTCTCCCGGTCTGAGCCGCCCCGCCGCCGCTTCGGGGGAGAGGCCGTAGAGGGCCCCCGGAGCGGGAAAGTCCGCCGGCCTGGCCGTCTCGCAGGCGGAAAGAAGCGCCAGGGCTGCGGCAAGCCGGGGGACGAATGCCTTGATGAGATCGAAGGCATGGGCAAGCAACAAGCCAGGAGTTTGTTGCGTTTCGCGCATAAAACCTCCAAAAAGCGACTGCAAGATGCAAACTCTGTAAGAATGCAGGATAACCGCATAGACCGCAAGAGGAGCACGAAGGAATTCTAAGTTTAACATGACAGGACGCCTTAAAAAATTGCCGGGGGTCCTGTCAGCCGGGAAGCACGAAGAGACATATACGAAGATTTTACACTTTTCCACTGCGGTTTAAGGAAAAGTAAAGGCGTGGATGGCGCGAAGGCGCAGAAGGAAGAGAAAACCAAGAAGTACACG
>JAISQV010000003.1 GCA_031273985.1 Spirochaetaceae bacterium
ACCATCACCGCAAGCTATGCCGAATGGGAAGCCCTGGTGAACGCCCTCGATTCCTGGATAAAAGCCCCCTCGGCGGCCGGTGTCAGCCTGAGCGGGAAAGCCTATACCCTGAGGCCCGCCAAGACGGCGTTGACGGAAAACCTGAACGGCGTTTTCGCGGTCATGGGGGCGGAGCAGTGGACTTACGGGGATCACCTTATCAACATACCCCTTAACGCGGCCTTTAGCTCGGTAAACGACGCGGCCAACGCCTCGGCGGAACGGCTAAGGGATCTGACAAAGCCTCTTATCGAATACGCCAGGGCCCTGGATTTTAAGACCAGGCATCTGGCGGGAAAAAACGGCCCCGCGTCCCGGGGACAGGACCTCGTATCCCCCGCCAACTTCGGCTATGACCAGACCGTGCAGATCTTTGCCGAGGGGAAGGCGCTTTTCCTGAAGCAGGGGAACTGGGCCTACAACAACATTGCCAACATAAACCGGGAAACGGCGGAACGTCTGAGCTTCCTCCCCGTCAAGATGCCCTTTGCCCAGAGCGATATTACCGCGCCGGGGGTGACGGTAGAAAAACTGAACCGTTCCATTCCCGCCTTTGTGCCCAACTATTACGCAGTAAACGCGCTGGCCCGGGAATCGGAAAAGAAGGCCGCCTACGACTTCCTTGTCTGGATGAATACCACCCCGGCGGGCCAGCGCTTCGTTGTTGACGAGATGGCCTTCATCCCCTACAACGCCGATCCGGCTGTCACCAGGGTGTCCAATTCCCTGGGCAACTCGATCATCAGCTACATGGCAAAGGGCGATACCATGCCCGACGTTTGGCACGGCTTCCCCGTCACCTGGGCGGGAGATATAGCCGGCAGGTATATCAAAGAAAACTATCTGGTAAAAGCCGCCTGGACAGAGGCCGATTATGAACAGTTCGCCTCTTACGCGGTTGAGCAATTGATAGAACTGCGAAAATAACCTGCGTTTTAATTTGACATTTTAACAAGGAGGGTCTTATGAAACGGAGTCTGTCGATTTACCAGCGCTGGTTTTGGCCCTTTGTGATTCCAGCCCTGGCGCTTTTTGTTTTTGTGGTGGTCATCCCCTTTGTCGTGGGGATCTTCGATTCCTTTGTGGTCTGGCGGGGCACCTACTACTTTAACCCCCTTACCAGAACCAGGGCCGCTTCCCCCTTTGAGGCCTTTGTGGGATTTGCCAACTACAAGGCCGCCTTCGCCGACAGGCGTTTCATCAGCGCCCTCTGGTATACCGTCCGCTACACCCTTGTCGCGGTGGCGGCGATCAACATTGTTTCCCTCTGCCTTGCCCTGCTTGTCACCAAGATCACCAGTAGGCTTGCGGGGCTTTTCCGCACCGTCTTTTTTCTGCCCAACATGCTCGGCGGCCTTGCCCTGGGCTACATCTTTCAGTTTGTGTTTCAGATAATTTTTACGGATCTGCTCTTCGGCCCGGAGGGGCTTATCCACATTGAAGCCCTGCGTTACATGACCCAGGACAGTACCAAGGCCCTTTTCGCCATGGTCATGCTCAGCACCTGGCAGTCCGCGGGCTACATGATGCTGATCTATGTGGCGGGGCTTAACACCATTCCCGTTGATTTTTACGAGGCCGCCAGCATAGACGGCTCATCGGCCTGGCATACTTTTTGGAAAATTACCATCCCCATGCTGATGCCCTCCTTTACGGTGGTCTTTTTTATGACCCTCTCGGGAAGTTTTAAGCTGCTCGATCAAAACGTGGCTTTGACTAACGGGGATTTTAATACCCGGATGCTGGCGTTTCAGATCCTCCAAACCGTGCGGGACACTAACCCGCCGGATTACGGCAAAGGCCAGGCCCAGGCGGTTATCTTTTTTATAATCGTCGCGGCCATCAGCCTGACCCAGGTGTATCTTACCAAAAAAAAGGAGATCGAAGCATGACGGCGGCAAATAGCCAATCGGCAAATAACCAATCCTATTTTTTGAAAAAGCGCGTTGAGCTCGCCCTGTATCATGCCGCGCTCGGCCTCGGGGCCCTGGTAACCCTTGCCCCCCTCTGGCTCCTCCTGATCAATTCCTTCAAGTCCCATACGGCCATTGTGGATAATCCCCTTGCCCTGCCTTCGTCCTGGGATTTCCAGTTTATCATCAACGCCGCGGGACAGCTTGACTATGTCAAGTCCATCGGCATTACCTTCGTCATCACCCTGGTATCGGTGACGCTGATTGTACTTATCTCGTCCATGTCCGCGTGGATCATCGTGCGGAGCAAAAGTAAACTGGGCGGCGTAGTTTTCATGTCCTTTGTGGCGGCCATGCTGATCCCCTTTCAGGCGATCATGTATCCGCTTATTCAGTTTTTCGACAGCCTGGGCCTCAAAAACATAGGCGGCCTTTTCATCATGTACGGCGGTTTCGGCCTGAGTATGTCGGTTTTTCTGTATCACGGTTTTGTAAAGGGCGTGCCCATGGGGGTTGAAGAGGCGGCCTTTATCGACGGCTGCAATATCTTTCAAATGTTTTTTATGATTGTCATGCCCCTGCTCCAGTCCATCACGGTAACCGTCATCATCATTAACGCCATGTGGATATGGAACGATTACCTGCTGCCCTTCCTTACCATCGGCAATTCGGAAAACAAGACCCTGGTGCTGGCGCTCTACTTTGCCCGTATCCTGTCGGGCCAGTACGGCAACCCCTGGCAGCTTATTTTCCCCGCGGTACTTATCACGATTGTACCGATTGTGGTGGTGTTTCTGTTTCTGCAAAGGTACATCGTGGCCGGCATCAGCGCGGGCGCGATAAAGGCCTAAACGCGGCTCCTGCGCGGCAGGTTCCTATGCAACAGGCTTCTACGCAAGAGGCTCTTACTGGTAGTAGCTGATCCGGTAGTCGTCCCGCACATTGAAACCGACGCCCCGGTATACTGCCCGGGCGGCGGCGTTCCGTTTCTTGACGAAAAGGCTGAGCCCCTTTCCCTCGGCTAAAAGCTCCCGGGCCAGCTCGGCGCAGAGCCGCCGGGCTATCCCCCGGCCCCGGTAAGCGGGATGGACATAAACACCGCCTATCTGGTAGCGGGTAAAGGATGCGGCGCTGGTATTCGCCTTGGCGACGGTCCAGCCGTCCAGTTCCGCGCTGACGATACGCTGTTCCGCGAGGATCCGTCTCAGGTTGAGCCGGCAGACCTGGGGGTTAAAGACCGCCCCCTCGGGCAGCACCTCTTCCTGCTCGTAGGCCTCCTGCAGGGGGAGCAGGGCGTCCAGATCCCGGACGCCGGGCCGCCGGAAAAAAAGCCCCTTGGGACCGGCCCGCAGGGAATCCGGAGAAGGCCCCTGATCCAGGGACATGAGATCGTAATTGATACTATTCACCGGCTCAAGTCCCGAACGGGCGATGATCTCCTCAAGGATCAGGGCGTCTTCCCCCAGGCCCTGCACGGCGTGGAAGGGGACCCTCGTGAGAAGACGATCCATGAAGCGGGGCGCCGGGACAGGGCCCTTAAACAGGGGGAAAAAAGCGCGCCCCATGTAGCAAAGGAGGGCGGCGGGCCGCCCCTTCCCCGTTCCGAAAGTCCAGATCCGGTCCCGGAAGAAGGAGCGCCGGAGGAAGCGGCTGCAGGCCGCCACAGAGAAGGGTTCCCATTCCCGCAGCAGCTCTTCCACGGGGCCGGACTGCCCCAGGCCCATACGCCGCCAGCGCCTGAGGCCGGCCTTCCCGGTCTTGGCGGAAGCCCGGCCTCCGCCGGAGGCCCGGCCTCCATCGGAGGCCTTACTCATAGGGGAGGCTTCCCCCCGCCGGAATCCGCCCCAGGAGGACGGAGAAGCCGGCCACAAAGGATTCAGGGGCGTAGCTGTACACGGCCAGGGCCCCCTCTGTCCAGGGGAGTTCTTCCAGATACGCCGGATTCAGGACGGAAAAAACTATCACCCGTTTGTTCATGTTTTTTATGCTTTCAAGGATCCTGAGGCCCTCGGCGCTGGAAATGCAGAAGATCACCGTGTCGGAATTTCTGACAAAATAGGCAAAATCCTCAAGCCCCCTGGCGGTCGAGTACCAGTAATTCTGCGCGTCCGGGTAGGCGGCTTTGCCGGCCCAGAAGAAATCCTCGTACTGGCCCGCCAGCAGCACCCGTCCCGCGTCTTCCCGCCTGAGGGGGATGACCGAACCCCCGCCCCGGACCACCGTAACGCTGCGGGCGGCAAGATCGAGGAAGAAGGCGGCCCCCTCCGGGCTGGGCAGCTCCGCGTCGAGTTTCGCCGGATCAGGCAGGTAAGGCACGTGGCCCTCCCCCCGCAGGTAGCTTAACTTAAGCTCCAGCACCCGCCGGGCGGCGTCCCGCACCCGGTTCCGGAATTCCTCCTCCTCCCCCATCGCCGCGGCCAGGGCCGTCCATATCGGGTCCCAGAGGTTCGGGGTCTTGGAAAGCATCACAATATCGTTACCCGCCAGAAGGGCCTGCTT
>JAISQV010000037.1 GCA_031273985.1 Spirochaetaceae bacterium
GGTGACTGGAGTTCAGACGTGTGCTCTTCCGATCTCCCTGAAGCTTAGCCGCACTTCCCCGGTCTGGCGGTCAAACTCAAACTTCTGGTCTTTGAAATTCAGCTCCGTGCCGGTGGACATCTTGAAAAGCCCCGCGAGGAAGGACATGCCGTTTGAAAGCACCTGTTCCATCTGCTCCATTTGCCCGGCCTGTTGGGCGATCTGCGGGACCGCGGCGGCGCCGTCCGGGGCGGGGGCTTCCGGGGAGGCTTCGCCTTGCCGGTCCTGCTGCGCGAGGAGTAGCGCCTCAAGCTGCTGGATAAACTGGGAGCGGCCCTTGGTAGAAAAATCAACATAGTTGACGGCGCTGCCCCCGGAAAGGACGCCTTCAAAGAGGCTCTGCTTCACGAGGAGCCCGGCGGCGATATGCTGTTCAATCGAATTCCGGGAAATGAGGTTGTAGATCAAGAGTTTCCTGCTCTTTTGCCCCAGCCTGTCGATGCGGCCTATGCGCTGGTTTTTCTTTGCCGGGTTCCAGGGCAGCTCGAAGTTGATAAGAATATCCGCAGCCTGAAGGTTGAGCCCCGCCCCGCCGGTTTCAGTCGACAGGAATACCTTGCATTCGGCGTTTTGCTCAAACTGTTTTATCAGGGCCCCGCGCTGTTTCACCGGAACCCTGCCGTTCAACTCCGCAAAGCCCACGCCCTTTTTCCGCAGCATTTCCCCGATAAGCTGGTGCGCCTTTATCCATTCGGAAAAAACAATTACCTTTCGGGCCTTGTTTTTGATGTCCAGCTTTTCGAATAAAATATCTTCCAGTTCCAGCAGCTTGGGAGAGTCCCGGGTGCTCTCGTCCACCAGATAGGTGGAGTCGCAGACCATCCGGGCGCTGGAAAGAAGCTGGGTCAGTTTTTGCAAATCGTAGGGGGTCAAGAATTTTTTCCGGATAATCTGCGCGATACCCTTCATGTAAGAGGCGTGGTACTCCTGCTGAAGGGGGCTAAGCTCCACCGGCACATCTTTTTGCTGCACATCGGGGAGCTGGCTCAAGACCGCCTGTTTTTCCCGGCGTATCAGAATATCCGCCAGCAGGGCGTTCAAACCCTGCAAATCATAGTAGCCGTTTATCTTATTCTGCTTGACGGGATCAAAAAGGCAGTGCTGCCAGGAAAATTCCCAAAGGGGCCCCAGGTAATGGGGGTCCAGAGCGTTGATGATAGAATAAATGTCGATGAGGCGGTTTTCGATGGGAGTGCCGGTAATGACCAGCGTATGCTTCGCCTTGAGGCGCTTGACCGCCGAAGCTGTCTTGGTTTCATAGTTCTTGATCTTCTGGGCCTCGTCCAGAATGAGAAAATCAAAACCCGCCTGATTTATGGCGCGGCTGTCCCGCAGCACCGTTTCATAATTTACGATAAAGAAGAAATAATCCGCCAGCAGGTACTGTCTCTCCCGCTCCGCCGGAGTTCCCGTAAGGATCAGGGCCTTTTCGGAAGTGAATTTTTCTATTTCCTTCTTCCACTGGGATTTCAGCGTCGCGGGGCACACTACCAGTGTTTTTTCAAAACCGAAAACCTGCTTCTTCAAGACCGCCGTCCCTATGGCCTGAAGGGTCTTCCCCAGGCCCATTTCATCGGCGATGATCGCGGCCCGGCGGTACAAGGCAAAATTGATCCCCTCAATCTGATAGGGAAAAAGCTCCGCCCGGATAAGGGAAAAATCCGGTTTTGCCTTGCCCCGCAGGTCCAGAAGCATCAGGTCCTCATAGGCCCGCCCGACCTTTTCCTGCACCTCGGGACGTATACAAATACTGTCGTAGGCCGCAGCCTCTTCAATAAATTTCAGAAACGATGTTGCCTTGCCGTTGTCAATAAAAGACTTCTTTTTGAAATACTTTTGGATAAGCGCCCCTTCCTCCGGCGGCAGCTCCCGGGGGTAGTACCAGCTTATGCTGTAATCATTCAGCGGGTCGCAGTATATTTCAATAAAGGGAAAAGTCTTGTCGAGTCTATCGTAGAGCGCCCTGTCAGCCTTGAGTTTCGCAAAGGCGTACATGATATGCTTCGTAGTTCCCAGCTTGTTGTACGCCATATCGGCGCTGTCACTGTAGCCGGTTTCGTTTTCAAAATCCCGGAGAAAAACAGTGTACCTTACGCCCTTCTCGTTGAAAAGCGCATGGTTGCCGTACACATTCGGCGCCCACTCAATCCGGTATGCGGCCTTCCCCGCCTTTTCCCGGCGCTCATCCATGACCCGCTTGATCATGCCGGCCCGGGTGTATTTTTTGTAATCCTGCTTCTCCCTGGGATCGGCGCGCTTCAGCTCCTCCTCATAACGCAAAAGACAGGCGTAGGCATAGCGGTCCCACTTATCCGGCTTACCCTTCGTTTCGGGAACCAGCCTCTTTTCCCCTTCCGCCCCCTCAACACAAAGCGTGCACGCTACATCCCGCGCAGCGTCCTCCCCGTCCTCCACCGTAAATTCCACCGACAGCGGCGACTGCGAAAGAAGCACACAGGCACCCCGGCGACAGAGTTCCTCCCCCCGCTTCAATTCCGCCTGGGGCAGAGCGCGGCGGGCTTCTTCAAGAGTCCGGCTGATTTCCTGTTTCGTGATCACCTATGTCTTTCCCGCCCAAACATCAATATCCGGCAACAGTAAAATTATCATTGAATATAAGAGGGGTCCGGGGTCTCCGGCTATCCCCAATGCGGGCTCCCCCGCGTGAGCGGGTTCTTCCCCGCAACGCCCCGTACTCTCTCCCTGGCCTTTCCAAGGTCAATAAGTTAAGAAATTTTGTCCACGGATTTTCACGGATAAGAAGGTTTTGAAACGAAAAATCCGTGCCCGCCACGCGGGAAATCTGCGTAAATCAGCAGACTGTTTTTCTTTTCCCCCCGCTTAACTTGTTGATAGTGCCAGCCTTCCCCCGTATCCTTTGCTTTCCCTCAGCAATCAACAGCAAAGCTGTGTTTATCCTGACAGGGATTCTCCATGAGGTAACGCGGTGCGGTAAAAGTCCCGGTACCAGGCAACGAAGCGGCGTACCCCTTCCCGGATCGGGGTGCGGGGCCGGTAGCCGGTGTCGGCTTCCAGGGCGCTGCAATCCGCCCAGGTGGCGCTTACATCGCCGGCCTGCAGGGGCAGCATATTCATCCGGGCCTTAAGGCCCAGCTCTTCCTCCAGGAGCTGAATAAAGCCGAGGAGGGGGACCGGCTCGCCCCTGCCGATATTGTAGATCCGCGCCGGAGGGGCGGCCCGCATGACGCGGAGTATGCCCTCCACGATGTCATCTATATAAGTAAAATCCCGGCTCATATCGCCGTAGTTAAACACATCGATGGGCCGGCCCTCCAGCATGGCCCGGGTGAAGATAAAGGGGGCCATGTCGGGCCGGCCCCAGGGCCCGTAGACCGTAAAAAAACGCAGGCCTGTGGCGGGGATGCCGTACAGGTGGGAATAACTGTGCGCCATGAGTTCATTGGCCCGCTTGGTCGCCGCATAGAGGCTGGCGGGCCGGTCCGCCGCGCTGGTCTCCGAAAAGGGCTGAACCGTGTCGAGGCCGTAGACGGAACTGGAAGACGCATAGACCAGATGCTTCACCGGGAAGGCCCGGATCGCTTCCAGCACGTTGAAAAACCCCTGCACATTGCTGGCAATATAGGCGCCGGGCTTGGTGAGGGAATAGCGTACCCCCGCCTGGGCGGCCAGATTCACCACGATGTCGAAGCGCCCCGCCTCAAAGAGCGCCGTCAGGGCCGCGCCGTCACAGAGGTCCAGCCGGTAAAAAACCAGATTGGGGTAAAGCCCCGACGGGAGCCCCGGGCCGCCCGGAGCCTCAGCGGAACCGTCCGAAAGACTGAAGCCCAGCTCCGCGAGGCGGGCGTACTTCAAGCTTACATCGTAGTAATCGCTGATGTTATCGATGCAGGTAACATCTTCACCCTGGGCGGCCAGACGCCCGGCAAGGTGGCAGCCTATGAACCCGGCGGCCCCGGTAACAAGAACCTTCACGGGTCCAGCCCGGCCCTGGACACATAGAAATCAATGGTACGCTCAAGCCCTTCTTCAAGGCCGGTCTTTGGCCGCCAGCCCAGCTCCCGCCTTATCTTGCCGCAGTCCAGGGCGTAGCGCCGGTCGTGGCCGGGCCTGTCGGTTACGAAGGTGATCGTTTTCGCCACCGCCAGGGGATCGAGCCCCCGCTTCCTGCAGATGATCGCTATGAGGCGCTCCAGAAGTTTTATGTTTTCCCACTCGTCATTGGCGCCGACATTGTAGCGGTTACCGTTCTTCCCGTCCCTCAAAATCATCCAAAGGGCGGCGGCATGATCCTCCACATAGATCCAGTCCCTGATATTCTTCCCGTCGCCGTACACGGGCAGCGGCTTTCCGGCAAGGATGTTCATGATCGACAGGGGAATAAATTTTTCGGGGAACTGATAGGGCCCGTAGTTGTTGGAACAGTTGGACAGCGTCACGGGGAGGCCGTAGGTGTGGTGATAGGCGAAAACAAGATGATCGCTGGCCGCCTTGCTCGCCGAATAGGGCGAGCGCGGGGCATAGGGCGCGTCTTCCGGGCTGGAACCCGTTTCGCCCAGGCTGCCGTAGACCTCGTCGGTGCTGATGTGGTGGAAGTGGACGCCCTCCCGCCACGCGCCGCCGGGTCCTTTCCAGGCGGAGCTCGCCGCCTCCAGCAGGGTAAAGGTCCCTATTATGTTGGAGTTGATGAAGGCCGCAGGGCCCAGGATGGAGCGGTCCACATGGCTTTCCGCGGCAAAGTGGACCACCGTGTCTATGCCGTAGGCGGAAAACACCCGGTCCACAAGCTCCCGGTCGCATATATCGCCGCGTTCAAAAAAGTAGCGCTTGCCGCCGAAGCGCTCCTCCACACCGGCCAGATTCTCCGTGCTTCCCGCATAGGTCAGCACATCGAGGTTGACGATGCGCCCGGCAAAGTCCGGGGTATTTTCCAGGAGGGCCCGGATAAAATTACAGCCTATGAATCCGGCCCCGCCGGTTACCAAAAGATTGGTCAACTTTCTCACGATTGAACCTTGTATTCGTCCAGATATGCGGCAAGACTCTCCCGCCAGGGGGGGATGGCCAAACCCAGGGCCTTGCGGAATTTCGACGTGTCCAGCACGGAGTAGGCCGGACGCCGTACCCGCGAAGGAAATTCGCCGGAGGCGCAGGGATTCACGGCGCATTCCCCGGCAAGAATACGCCGCTCCCTGGCAAGGCCGTAAATGGCGCGGGCAAAGTCGAACCAGGTGCAGTTACCGGAGCCCGCATAGTGGTATATGCCGGGGGGGGCCGCCTTCCGGGTAATGAGCGCGCAGATTGCCGAAGCAAGATCCCTGGTCCAGGTGGGGCTGCCCCGCTGATCGTCCACCACGGTAACGCCGCCGCGTTCCTTCATGAGGCGCAGCATGGTATGCACAAAGTTATTGCCGTAACTGCCGTAGAGCCAGGAACTGCGGATGATCCAGGTATCGGGATTTTCGGCCAGCGCCGCCCGCTCCCCGTCCCGCTTGCTGAGGCCGTACACGCCGGTGGGCCTGGTTTCGTCATCCTCCCGGTAGGGCGCCGCGCCCCGGCCGTCAAAGACATAGTCCGTGGAAAGGTGGATCAGGGCGGCGCCGGCATTCCGGGCGGTGCGGGCAAGGTTCCCCGGCCCCTCGACATTGAGGCTCCGGCAGGCTTCGGCATCGTCCTCGGCCCTGTCCACGGCGGTATAGGCGGCGCAGTTGACTATCCAGTCAAGGCCGTGCTGCCGCGCCGCATAGGAGTCCAAGGCCGGGGCGTCGGTTATGTCCAGCTCCCGGCCTGTGCCGGTAACGGGGAGGCCCTGCCTTTCAAGGAGCAGGTGCAGTTCCCTGCCCAGCATACCTTTACAGCCGGTGATCCAGATCAGGGGCGGCCCCCCGGCTCATGCCTTAAACTTAACCCACAATTCCAGACTGAACACAAATCCCCAAAAACAGGAACCACCAAGGAGCACAGCTGGAGCCAGCGGGTGTCCTTAGCCAGGGGGTTCCCCTTCCCGGCGGTAGAGCACCTTGCCCGCCCGCTGTATATGATCCTTCAAATTCTCGTTGCTTATCTTACGGTAGTCCGAAATATCCACCATGTAGGGAATGTCGGAGGCGTTAAAAGCTTCTTTCACGCGGAGCAGATCGTTGTAGGAGAATGAATCGTCCACATGAAGGGTCAGATCGATGTCGGAACCGTTTCTGTAGGCCCCCGTAGCGCGGCTGCCGTAGAGTACGGCGGAGCGTATGCCCCGGTGCCCGGCCAAAATATCCTCCAGCATTCGCAGGGTCCGTTCCGGCAGGCCGTGGGAGCCCTGTGCCGGGGGGGCCGGGGGAAGGCCGGGAAGTTTTGCATCCTTTTCGGAGAGTATGTAGCCCGCGCCTATATCCGGCCAGGCTATGCCTATAGCAGGATCGTCCCAGCGGACGCCGCCCTCATCCTGGGGGTAATAGAAATCGCTGCACTTGTAGGCAAAGACCGCGGTTTCGCTGAGCACCAAAAAGCCGTGGGCAAAGCCCGGCGGGATGTAGAGCTGATTCCCGGTCTCGCCGCTGAGCACCACCCCGTGCCATTTGCCGTAGCTGGGGGAACCGGGCCGCATATCCACGGCCACATCGAAGACTTCGCCAAAGATGCTGCGCACGAGCTTGCCCTGGGGGTGGGTCTTTTGGAAGTGAAGGCCCCGGAGCACCCCCCTTACCGAGCTGGACTGGTTATCCTGCACAAAGGGGAGGGAGATTCCCGCCTCTTCATAGTCCCGCCGGGACCAGGCTTCAAAGAAAGAGCCCCGGTCATCGGCAAAAATCCTGGGCGTTATTTCGCAGAGGCCTTCTATGGGGCAGGGGTTAAAGGTAAAGGGCATGGTGTTCTGCTAAACGCATACAGTTTCAGCTTGGGTGTTTACATCCCGCGTCAAGCTCTAAACTTGACCCACAAATCAAATCATAGTTACTTGAGCCTGTCCCAAAACCGTGCGCTTTTAGCGCACAGTCAATTAGTTTTGGGAAAGCCTCATTTATCTTTAAATTAGGAAGAATTTAACCACAAAGGCGCACAAAGGACACGAAGGAAGAAAGATGATTACGAAAAAACAGGAAAACCGCTGAAAGACGGGGTACGGAGGGTTGCCCTCTAACCTTCTTCCTCTACTTTTCCTCTACTTTTCCTCAGTTCCATAGCGGAAAAGTTCCATAGCGGAAAAGTGCTCTTTGTGTTCGTCGTGGTTATTCTTCTTTCGCGTTTATGCAACGCAAAGCGCAAACTCCGGGAAGGGGCGGGGGGCGTTACGGGGGGCTGGCCCCCCGTAGTGGGGGTAGCCGGAGACCCCGCAGGGCCGCAGGCCCGAGGAGGCTCCGGCGCAGGGGGCTCGGCCCCCTTCTGCTGATTCTTCTATTCTCTGGCAGCTATGGGCCGGTCTGCGCTATGTAGCTGAGGTACGCGCCGTACTCGGTCTTGTAGGTCCCGGCGAGGGCGAGCAGGCTTTCGCGGCTTATCCAGCCGTTGGTGAAGGCGATTTCTTCGATGCAGGATACGTACATTCCCTGGCGGCGCTGGATGGTGGCGATGAAGTTGGAGGCTTCGAGGAGGCCGTCGTAGGTGCCCGTGTCGAGCCAGGCCATGCCGCGCCCCAGGACTTCCACGGAGAGGCGGCCCTGTTCGAGGTACGCATTGTTGACGCCGGTTATTTCGATTTCGCCGCGTGCGGAGGGCTTGAGGCTCCGCGCTATATCCGTTACGCCGCCGTCGTAGAAGTAGAGGCCCGGTACGGCGTAGTGGGAGCGGGGGGCCGCGGGTTTTTCTTCGATGGAGAGGGCCCGGCCCCGGCTGTCGAATTCCACGACCCCGTAGGCGGCGGGGTCCTTGACGTAGTAGCCGAAGATTGCCGCGCCGCCCTCCCCTTCCACCAGGCGGACGGCGTTCCGCAGGGTGGCGCTGAAGCCCCGGCCATAGAATACATTGTCCCCGAGGACCAGCGCCGAAGGGCCGCCCTCCAGGAAGCCCGCCCCTATGATGAAGGCGTCCGCCAGGCCCCGGGGGTTTTCCTGGGCCGCGTACTCGAAGCGCATACCGAGGGATTCGCCGCCGCCGAATAACTCTCTGAACAGGGGCAGGTCCCGGGGCGTAGAGATGATGAGCGCCTCCCGGATTCCGGCAAGCATCAGGACCGACAGGGGGTAGTAGATCATGGGCTTGTCGTAGAGGGGGAGTATCTGTTTTGAGACGGCCCTGGTGAGGGGGTAGAGTCTGGTGCCGGCGCCGCCGGCAAGGATGATGCCTTTCATGTCGTAGAGGGTATCAGGGGGAGCGGCGGGAGCTCAGGGCGGCGGAAAGGGCAAGGGCCGCAACGCCCAGCGCGGCGCCGGCCACATCGGCGAACCAGTCCCGGAGGCTGCAGTTCCGGCCCGGCACGAAGGATTGGTGCACTTCATCGATGATCCCGTAGGCCGCGGCAAGGAGGAAGGTGATGAGCGCCGCCCAGGGACACCGCTTTCGCCAGGGCCGCTGCCACGATTCACGGGAAAACCAGAGGCCCAGGGTAAGGGCAAGGACCAGGTAGGCCAGGAAGTGCTGGAGTTTGTCAAAACCCAGGATGCCCTTTGGCCTGGGGAGGGTGCTCCGGGAGGAAAGAATCCAGATGCCTCCGGCCACGAGCAGCGCGGGCAGCCGTTTGAGTAGAGCCTTGCGTTCCATGAGCAGCAGAATACCCCCGATGCACCCGGTCCGGGAATCCCCGGTAAGACCCGGCGAATCCGGTACTCCGCCGAATGCAGCAATCCTTCCCTGATAGGGGCCCCGGCAGCCGCCGCAACAGGCTTGCCCGGACCTGCGGACGGGTAGCCCCGCGCGCCACAGCGCTCTTTATTCCGCGATTATTTTACCCTAACACGGCGCTAGCTCTCTTGCAAGAGCCTGCACAGAAGTTGTTCAATGTTTGAACAAATGATCCGCCGCAGGGACAAAAAGCATTTTCCCCCAAATAATATTATTTTTTTCTTGCATTTCAGGCCTGGTTCTCTATACTTTTTAAGTAGCAGAATGTGGCGGCGAAAAGCCGCAACCTGCCGGGATAGGCCGGCGGGAAAACAGCCTGGGGAGGCCGCTATGGAAAATCCGCCCGATGAAAGGGGGCTGGCAGCTTGAGGGCGCCGGCCTGTGCAGAGACAGTTTGTAACGATAAGCACCTTTGGTGAAACAATGCTCAAGAGGAGCATACCCCGCATAATAAAGAGGGGGATAAGGAGGGCCGGATATTCCGGCCCTTTTTTTTACCCCCGCCGCGCCCCCAACCCCCCGAAGAATCCGCTCACCAGTTCGCGGGGACCCCCGTAGCGCCCCGCGCTGGGGATGCGCCCCCCTCCTTTCTCCCCAGGAATTCTAAGTTTGAAAACTTAGGCATTTCTATCCAAAAACCACTCAAATTATTCATAATTTGAGTGGTTTTTACCTTAGCCTGCCACCCCTTCCAGTCAGGAATTCTAAGTTT
>JAISQV010000043.1 GCA_031273985.1 Spirochaetaceae bacterium
GAAGGGCAGCCGCAGGCTGTCTACCGAGAAATTTGGCCTGCTCCGGCGCACATAAATTCCCCATGTACCCATAAGTACCCTCCGCCTTTAGGCGGAGGAGTGCGCCGCCCCCGCAACGCACCTCGGCCTTCTCCCGGAGTTTGCGCAAAGCGCAAACTCCCAAGCTACGCGGCTTCAGCTTGGTAATCGGCCCCCTCTTAATTTATTCTACTTTCGAGCGCCCGGCTTTTTTTAAGCGCAGCCCAATAGAGAAAACCTACCGTGAAGGAGCCGCCCGTGATGTTGCCCAGCGTTACGGGGAGCAGGTTTTTTACCAGAAAGGAGAACCAGCCAAGATCCGCGGCCTGGGCGGCGGAGAGGCCGGACGCATACAGCCAGAGCGGGTTGGACGCGGCCATGATTCCGGCGGGGATGTAGTACATATTCGCGACGGAGTGTTCAAAGCCCGATGTAATGAAGAGGCCTATTATGAAAAAGCAGGCCAACAGTTTTCCTGCGACATCTTTTGCCGCATGGGAAACCCAGACCGCAAGACAGACCAGCCAGTTGCACATCACGCCCAGGAGGAAGGCGGAGTGGAAGGAAAGGCCCGTCTTGTAGGCGGCGATTTTTATGGTTTGTCCGCCAAGCCCCGCGTTTCCGCTGTCGAAGAGGCCGGATTCCTTCATCATCCACGCGATACAAAGACTGCCGGCAAAGTTACCGGCGTAGACAATCAGCCAGTTGAAAAGCATCTGCCGGATTTTTATTCTGCGATCCAGCACGCCTACGATGAGGAGCGCATTGCCGGTGAACAGTTCCCCGCCGGCTGTTACGACAAGCATGAGGCCGGCGCCAAACACCACCCCTGCCAGAACCCTTCCCAGCCCGTAGGTTTCGGGGTTTGAGAACAGGTTGAATGCCGCCATGGTGGAGCCTTCGGAGGCAAAGGCGATAAAGGCGCCGGCCAAAAAAGCCAGGATCAACTGCGCCGCGACACCCCGCGATACTTTTGCCGCCGCGCTGTCACTGGTATATTCCAAAATCTGAACCGGCGTTCTCGCTTCCATAAACTACTCCGTACAATTCGTGTAATCCCTGTCAATCCATGTTTTTCCGGCGTCGGCGCGCCTTTTTTCCAAGTCTATACCAGGGGGCACGAGAAGGACAACACACCCAGGGGCGGCGCATATGAAGATACCCCAGCGGGAAAGTGGTTTTTATTTATCCATGTTTTTAGTTAAAGCAAGGTACTAGCCGGCCCTGTTGACAGTGAAGCTGCCGCCGGGCACTCTGATCAACCATGAAGATTCTGCTCTGCACGATCAACGCAAAATGGATTCACCCCTCCCTGGCCCTGCGGCTGCTCAAGGCCAATCTGGGGGAATACGAGGGGGACTGCGCCATTCTGGAACTGAACCTGCGGCAGAGCCGGGAGGAAAGGCTGGCTGCGCTCTTGGCGGCGCGGCCCCGCATACTGGGGCTTTCCGTTTCTATATGGAACCACGAGGCCACCCTGGGCCTCCTCAGGGACCTGGAGGCGGCGTGGCGGGAGGGCGCTTTTCCGGTGGTGGTCCTGGGGGGGCCCGAGGTCTCCTTCCTCCCCGAAGGGGCGGAGCTTTTTTCCCACGCCGCCTATGTGATCCGCCGGGAAGGGGAAGACGCCTTCCGGGAACTTTGCGGAAGCCTGCTTGCCGGGACGGAGGCTGCCCGGCGGGACGGGCCGCCCCGCTTTATTGACGCGGCGCCGCCGGAGCTCGCAAAGCTTAGGTCCCCCTACCCCTACTATAGTGACGAGGACCTCCGGCGGAAGCTCGTCTATGTGGAGGCCAGCCGGGGCTGCCCTTACGGGTGCGAATTCTGCCTGAGCCCTCCGGTGAGCGCCGGGGGCCGGGTTCGGAATTTCCCCCTGGAACCCTTCCTTGCCGGGATGGAGGCTCTGATCCGGCGCGGGGCGCGGAGTTTCAAATTCCTGGACCGCAGCTTCAATGCCGATATTCCCCGGGCCCGGAGCATACTGGAATTCTTCCTGGAGCGCATGGCAGGAGCGCGCCCCGGCGGCGGTGCGGAAGCTGGGGAGAGGCCCCTCTGCGTACACGTCGAGATGACGCCCTCCCGCTTCCCCGCCGGCCTGGTAGAAGTGCTTGCCCGCTTTCCGCCGGGGGGCCTCCGGCTTGAGATAGGCATACAGACCCTCAACCCCGAAACGGCGGCGCTGGTCAGCCGGCCCCTGGACGGGGAAGCGGAGCTTGCCGCGCTGAGAATGCTCCGGGAAGAGACGGCGGCCATCATCCACGCGGACCTTATCGCCGGGCTTCCCGGGGAGGGCCTCGACAGTTTTGCATCGGGTTTCGACAGGCTCTGGGGCGCCCTCAGCGGGGGCGGCGGGGAATCCCCCCGGCCGGAGATACAACTGGGCATACTGAAGCTGCTCCCCGGAGCGGCCATAGTCCGGCGCAGTGAAACTTACGGAATGCGTTACGCCGCCGCGCCGCCCTACGAGGTTCTGGAAACCGCCGCCCTCCCCCGCCGCGATTTGGAGCGCGTCAAAAACTACGCCCGTTTCTGGGAGCTGATCGTGAACCGGGGCGCTTTCGCTGATCTGGAGGGGGAGCTCTGCCCGCCGGGAGAGCCGGTGTTCCGCTCCTTCATGGAGCTATCCGGCAGGCTGCTCAGCCGTTTTGGCCGGAATTGGGGCATAGACCGGCGGGATCTGCGGGAAGCCCTGACAGAAGAACTGCGCCGAAAGGGATAACTGTCAGGATAAACGCACAGGAATTTTACCACGAAGAAAGAAGAAGAAAGAGATTAACCACGGACGACACGGACAAACATGACCCATCCCTATAGAAATGGGGAGTTAAGGAAGAATTTAACCATGAACCCCACGAAAGAAGGAAGAACCACGAAGGGCACTAAGGACACGAAGGAAGAGGCAAAAGATTACAAACAAAGATTCGGATTGCTTCCCCTCCACCTTCCACCTTCCTCCCTCCTAATTCCTAACTGCGCGAAGCGCACCAGCAATTCAAAGTTTGAAAACTTAGGCATTTCTATCCAAAAACCACTCAAATTATTCATAATTTGAGTGGTTTTTACCTTAGCCTGCCGCCCCTTCCAGTCAGGAATTCTAAGTTTTTGCCGGTATCTACGCCTCGGTAAAGTAACAAGGGGTTCTGTAGATGACCGCGAAAGCGGTTTCGACCGGGAAGAAATATGGGGGGCACCTCCGGGGGGCACCATATTTTTCCCGGCTGACAGGACCCCCGGTAATTTTTTAAGGCGTCCTGTCATGTTAAACTTAGAATTCCTGGAAGCGCACGCCTTTGCTTGATCCGGCTGCGCTATTCCGTTAAGCTAACCTCATGTTCAGTTTTGAACCCTGCGCGGCGGGCTGCGGAAGACCGGCTGTTACCGGGTCGCGGCTCTGCGCCGCCCATACCGCCGATCCCGCGGGAGAGGCGCGGCGGGTAAGCGAGTACATTTCCGCCTTCAAGACCATTCGGGACCTCAACGCGTCGGGGCTTCACTTCGAGAGCACCGATTTCTCCCACCGCCACTTCTACGGCTGCAGCTTTGACGGGGCCTCCTTCAATATGTGCCTCTTTACCGGAGCCCAAATGCGGCTGGTATTCTTTGGCTTCGCTTCTTTTGAAAACTGCGATTTTTCGAGGAGCAGCCTTCAGTACCTCAACTTTGCCGGATCGCAGCTCCTCAACTGCACCTTTGAATCTTCGGAACTGACCCATATAAACTACGAAGGAACGGTTCTAAAGGGCTGCACCTTCAATAAGTCCGATCTCTATAATTCCCGTTTCATCAATGCCGATATTTCGGTATCCGACTTCGTTGACTGCAACCTGAAAAGGGTTAATTTTTTCCGTGTCAAACAGGAAACGGTGTCCTTCAAGTCTTCCAACACGGCGGAGGCGTTTTTCCTGATGGAAGACGAAGGGGCATGAATATTCTTGTCCATTACTGCCTGCCCAGTTTCACCAACTGCTATATTCTGGGGGGGGATCGCGGCCTTTCCGCAGCCAACGGCAGCCTGAACGACAGTATTCCTGCCGACACGCCTGCGGCAAAGAACAACCGGGACGCCATTCTGATCGATCCCGGCGACATGGACGCGGAAATACTTGAGTATATCGAGAGCAACGATTACTGGCTCAGGGCGGTTCTTGTTACCCACGATCACCACAGCCATGTGCAGGGGCTCAGAACCCTGATGCGGATCTACGATGTGGATATTTACGCAGTGAATCATGTCATCATGGACCGCAGGGCCAATGTGGTGAAAGGCGGGGATATCATCACCATAGGCCCCTTCAGGATCGAGGTTATTTCCGTGCCCGGCCATTCGGCGGATTCGGTGGTGTACAAAATCGACCGCTTCCTCTTTACCGGGGACGCGCTCACCGCGGGGCTGGTGGGCTCCACGGCCAGTTCCTACGGGGCGGCGCTTCAGATATCCGCCATCCGGGGCAAACTGCTCTCCCTGCCCGGCGACTTTGTGATTCTGCCGGGGCACGGGCCGCCCTCAAGCCTTGAGGCGGAGCGGCGTTTCAATACCGGCGTGCAGCTTTTCGACCAAAACAAAAACCGGCGGCCCAAATTTACATCGGATTATCTGCTATAGCTTTGTGGGCCGGGTTTTATCGCATTAGCTTTCTTATATAACTCAAGTTGCGCAAGGAAATATTATTACCACGGACCACACGGACTTTTTGCTGGAATTTCTGATTTTTGTCTGTGTTGTCCGTGGTTAAATTTCTTTATTTTTGAAACCCTTCCGTACCATGAGTTATATAAGACAACACCCAGGGGCGGGTCAATAGAATTCCAGAAGCTCTTCCGGCTCCTCGTCCTGAAGCGTTTCCAGGGCTTCCTCCAGGGCGCCGGAAAAGGAGAAGTAACCGGCAATGCCTATCTTTTCCAGGACGCGCATCACCGGCTCCGGCGCGGCGGCAAAACAGTAACGCAGCGCCAGCCGCCGGACGGTGGACGCGATGAAGAGCAGGGCCCCTATGCCTCCCGAATCGATGGAAACAATATCCTGCATACAGATGACAAAACGGTCGCGCTGGTGCAGCACCTGCTTGATGAAGAGTTCCTTGAGCCGCGCCGCGGCCCCGGCGTCAAGCTCCCCCTTCCCGGTGATGACGCACACCCCGCCCCGGTTTTCCACGGTAAGTTCCACGGCTGACCCTGTACTAGCGTTCCAGCTTCCGGTAGACGTAACGGTGGGGCCGGTCCGCGCCGGTACTCTTGCGCCGCCACTCGGCGTATTCGGACCAGTTCCCGTCATACCAGACCGCCTCGCCGTCCTCGAAGGAGAGGATATGGGTAGCTATTCTGTCGAGAAACCAGCGGTCGTGGCTTATCACCAGGGTTACCCCGGCGTAAGCGTCTATGGCCTCCTCCAGCGCCCTCAGCGTATTCACATCAAGATCGTTGGTGGGCTCGTCCAGAAGCAGCACGTTGGCCCCCTTCTTGAGGGTCATGGCAAGATTGAGGCGGTTCCGTTCCCCCCCGGAGAGGCTCCCGACTTTCTTCTGCTGGCCGGCGCCGGAAAAATTGTACCACGCGCAGTAGGCCCGGGAATTCACTTCCTTTGCGCCGGCCCCGGAGCCGAGCTTTATGGTATCCTGCCCGCCTGAAAGCTGCTCCCACACGGTTTTTTCATCTTCCAGGGCGGAACGCATCTGATCGCCCGTGGCAAGGGAAACGCTCTCCCCTATGCGCAGGGTTCCGCTGTCAGCCTTTTCTTCCCCGGTGATGATCCTGAACAGCGTAGTCTTCCCCGCGCCGTTGGGCCCGACTATGCCCACACAGGAACCGGGGGGCACGGAAAAGGAAAGGTTTTGAAACAATACCCGGTCCCCAAAGGATTTGACCAGGTCCTGGGCCTCTATCACAAGCTGCCCCAGCCGGGGGCCCGGCGGAATGGTGATTCTGCTTTCCGCTATTTTTTCCCGCTCCCCGTCCCGGTAGAGTTTTTCATACTGGGCTATCCGGGCCTTGCTCTTGGCGTGCCGCCCCTGGGGGCTGAGGCGTATCCATTCCAGCTCCCGCTGCAGCATCCTGCGGCGCTCGCTTTCACCCTTCTCCTCCCGTGCAAGGCGGGCCTCCTTCTGCTCAAGCCAGGAGGAATAGTTACCCTTCCAGGGTATGCCCTCGCCCCGGTCCAGTTCCAGAATCCAGCCCGCCACATTGTCCAGAAAGTAGCGGTCATGGGTTACGGCGATCACGGTGCCGGCATATTCCCGGAGATGCCGCTCAAGCCAGGCGACGGTCTCCGCATCCAGGTGGTTGGTGGGCTCGTCCAGGAGCAGTATGTCGGGCTTCTGTAAGAGGAGGCGGCACAGGGCCACGCGCCGCTTTTCCCCGCCGGAAAGCACCGCTATGCTTTGATCCCCGGGCGGGCAGCGGAGCGCGTCCATGGCCAATTCCAGCCTGCTGTCCAGGTTCCAGCCGTCGGCGGCCTCTATCTTCTCCTGTACCAGGGCCTGTCTTTCCCCCAGTTTGTCATAGTCGGCATCGGGCTCGGCAAAGGCAGCGCTTAGATCCTCAAATTCCCGGAGCAGCGCGGCTACTTCCGCAGCCCCCTCGGAGACTGTTTCCTTCACCGTCTTCTCCGGATCGAGGCGGGGCTCCTGCTCCAGAAAGCCTATGGTGTAACCGGGACTCACCGAAGTTTCCCCGGAAAATTCCGTGTCCGCCCCGGCGAGGATTCTGAGGAGGCTGGACTTGCCGGAACCGTTAAGCCCCAGGACGCCGATTTTGGCGCCGTAAAAATACGATAGGCTTATGTCCTTGAGCACCTGTTTGACACCGTGTTTCTTTGAAACACGGTGCATGGAGTAAATTACTTTTTTGTCGTCCACCGTCGCGGCCATACTCAGCCGGGATTCTTCGGGGGGTAGATCAACTGTTCCGGCCCCGCATGGGCAAGCACCTCGGCCCAGAGCCGGATCTCCCATTTGGCTATGGTCAGGTTATGCTCCAGGTAGTTGCCGCAATCCTCCGGGGCCGCGCCGGGGACTTCGCCCTCGAAGTCAAGAAACCAGGCGCACATCTCCCGCATGACGGGGAGCACGTCGGAGGAACTGAGGTCGCCGTGCATCACCACATAGCTCCCCGTGCGGCAGCCCATGGGCCCGAAGTAGACGATTCGCGGGCCCCACTCCTTGTGGTTTCTGAGGAATGTGGCGCAGAGGTGCTCCATGGTATGCAGCGCCGGCTGATCAATGGCCGGCTCAATGTTGGGCGCCTTGAAGCGAAGATCAAACGTGGTGATCACCGCACCGTCGAAGGTATCCTTCCGGGAAACATAGAGCCCCGGCCTCAGCAACAGATGGTTTATCTGAAAGCTGGCAATCTTCTCCATACAAAATTCTCCTGAAGCTTTCCCGAATTCATTTGCCGGGAAAGCGGCTTTAAGTTGGCGGAGAAGCGGGCTTCCGGCCGCTCCCCCAAAGATTTATAACCACGAAAAAATTTATAACCACGAAGGACACGAAGTACACAAAGGAAGAAGGGGTGGAGGGCAAGCCGCCGTACCCGTCTTTCAGGGGTTTTTCCTTGTTCTTTCGTAATCATCTTGCTTCCTTCGTGTCCTTAGTATCTTTGTGGTTAAATTCTTCCTAAAAGATATGTAACCATGGTTTGATTTATGGGTCAAGTTTAGTGCGGGGGGCCGGGGGGCGTTACGGGGGGCTCCCCCGCGCGAGCGGGTTCTTGAGCCCCCCGTAGTGGGGGTAGCCGGAGACCCCGGACCCGCGAAGCGGGGAGGAGGCTCCGGCGCAGGGGGCTCGGCCCCCTCCTTCCCCTTCACTTATCCCTCCTCACTAAACTTGCGGACTATGCGCCGCACGATGGCCCCCGAATGTTTCGAGGCCACCGGGAGGAATTCATCGAAGGTGAGGGGCGATTCTTTGCCCGCAATGTCCGATACCGCGCGGATTATGATGCAGGGAATCGAGAAGAGATGGCAGGTCTGGGCTACGGCCGCGCCTTCCATTTCCACCGCCCGGATGAGGGGGAACTGTTTCCGCAGCGCGGCGATGCGGGCGTCCTGGTACATGAACACGTCCCCCGAACCGATGAGGCCCCGCACCTGGGCGAAGCTTTCGGGCAGCAGGCTTTCCGCCTTGAGTTCCGCCACGGCCTCTTCCGCCAGGGCCACAAGTTCCTCCGGCACGGTGAATATTTCCGGCAGGCCGGGGATTTGCCCCAGGGGGTAGCCGAACCCGCTTACATCGACATCGTGCTGGATCAGGCCCTCCGAAATGATGGCGTCGCCGAAATCAAGGGAGGGGTCTATGCCGCCGGCGGACCCGGTGTTGATCACCAGGGCGGGCCGGTAGCGCTCCGTGAGCAGGGCGCAGCCCACCGCCGCATTGACCTTCCCTATTCCGCAGCGTAGCAGCACGACCCGTTTCCCCTCCAGGGTTCCCGCCGTAAATTCAAAGCCGCCCTGGGAGAGGGTTTCGCGGTTTTCAATCGCTTCCCGGAGCAGGTTAACTTCGTCTTCCATGGCCCCTATTATTCCGATCATGACGCCTCCGGGGTTATATGTTCAGCCTCGTCGCCCTCGGCAACGATGGGGCCGTGTTCCCGCCAAAGGCTGGTACAGTTTCTGCCCGATTTTTTGGAATGGTACAACGCCTCGTCGCCCCGGTGGATCACCTCGTCAATGCCGGCCCCCGTATCCCGGTCAAAGGAAACTACGCCGAGGCTTATGGTAACCCGCGGCAGGGGCGGGTCCCAGGGAACGGTCATGGCGGCGACATTGTTCCGCAGCCGCCGGGCCACGAGCAGGGCGGAATCTTCGGTGGTGTTGGGGAGCAGGATAGTAAATTCCTCGCCGCCGAAGCGGGAGGGCACATCGTCGTTGCGCACGCTTTTCTTGATCACCGCGGCAAGGTACTCCAGCACCCGGTCCCCGGCAAGGTGGCCGTAGGTGTCGTTGAAGTTCTTGAATTTATCGACATCGATCACTATCAGGGAGCTGGTAAAGCCGGTGCGCTTCACCCGGGCAAGCTCCTCGTTGAGCCGGGGCACGAGAAAGGCGTGGTTAAAAAGGCCGGTCTTGGCGTCCCGTGTGGAATGTTCGTAGTGGATCTGGCTCTGTATGGCCTGGGAAACGAAGGACATGAGCTGGCTGATAAAGAGCAGCTCCCCCTCCGTGTAGAGTTCCCCGCCCTGTTTGGCCCCCACGAGAATCAGGCCGTAGAGTCCCGAAAGGCCGAGAATGGGAATGACCAGTTCCGGGCCCAGATCGTCCATGACGGCAATGAGCGCCGCCGTCCCGGCCTCCCTTTCGAGGGCGCCCCGGAGCAGGGAATAGAGGATGGGTTCCCGGTGGGTGGAGAAAAAAGGCTCGAAGGGAGCAATGCTTTCTATGGCAAAAGGCAGGGAAACCAATTCGGAATCCCGGTAGCTTTTCAGCACCACATCCGTCCGGTTTTGCAGGGGCTTCCACAGGAAAGCTACAAAGGAGGGAAGGTACTGCTTGTTGATCTGGGAAACCGCGGCGTCCATGATCTCCTCGATAGACACACGGTTAAATATTTCCGCCGCGCTGAAAAGCAGGCTCTGGTAATTCCGTATGTCCCGCCCCAGCTTCTCTATCACATCGAAAATACCGATCCGTTCCAGGAGGTCGTAATTTTCTTTGATTTGGGGATTCGACAATAGATTGGAGCCGTTCAGTTCCATGTCAGGTTACCGAGTAGCGATCCGCAATGGACTTGCGCCAGACCGCCTGCTTTTCCCGGTCTTCCCACTCAATGATCCGTTTAATCGTAAAACTCTGTGAATCGCCGGGTCTCTGGTAGTGCAGCACGCCGAAACGCCCGCCGCCTATATAACTCAGCACATCGCCGGATTCCGGCTCTTCCATTTGGCTTACCCTGTTCAGGACGCAGTCAAAATGAGCCGGCTCCCCGTCGTTCCGGTCCACGATGGCGGAGGCTATGTCCTTGATGGGCTTGCCGCAGAGGGGGCACTCCGGCGTGGGCAGCGGCGTGGAGGGCGGCTTGACCGGGGTCCACTTGGGCCGGGGAATCCCGCCGGCTTCCGCTTCCCCCCGCGTTTCGCGCCGGAACAGCGCATCGGCCTTTCCCTTCTCCTGTTTCTGCTTCCCCTGCCGCCGGCCTGTCCGGGCCTGGCCGGAATCGCCGCCGTTCCCGGCGTTTTTACCGCCCCGGCGCCTCCTCCCCCCGGAACGGTTATCGCCCCTGTCGCTCATGGTATGACCCCCCCTGTGGTATATCCAGAATCTCGTTGCTCAAAACCTGAGCTATCCGCTGAATCGCTTCGCATAGGTAGTCCTCATTATCTATCTTTTTCCTGAGAATTGCAATTCGTGCGGGCTCAAGCAGCGGGCCGGGAGAAGCCGGGGGCGGCGATGCGGGGGAGGCCGTTACCATAAATTCTCCGTAAATGCCGAAGGATAGTGGATTATTTCGCCCCCGGTGATGAAAATCACATCAAAACGGACGGTCATACAACTATATTTTCGATTTATTGAAAGAAAATACTTAGCGGTTTCTATGATCCGCCGCTGCTTTCGGGCGTCTATACCCCTGTCCAGACTCTCCGCAGCGTATACGGACCAGGTTTTCACCTCCGCAAAGACGATAACCTCCCCTTCCAGCGCCACCAGGTCCACCTCCCCCCTCCGGGTACGGACATTCCGGGCGATAACCGTCATGCCCTGGGCTTCCAGATAGGCCGCAGCGCGCTCCTCCCCCTCCCTGCCCCGGACGCTGCGGCTATGCTCCCTTGGGGTCCCCCCGTTTCCGCCGCTCCCGGTTTGCCGCGCTTCGCGCATACAACCTCCAAAACCGCCTGAAAGAATATAACCACTTTTCCGCCAGCTTTAAAGGAAAAGTAGACCACACGGAGCCTGTCCCAAAACTAATTGACTGTGCGCTAAAAGCGCACGGTTTTGGGAAAGGCTCCACGGAAAACACTTTTCCGTTACGGGTTAAGGAAAAGTAGACTTTTTGTCCGAAATTCCCTCTTTGTCCGTGTCGTCTGGGAGGTCGACTTTTCCTCTACTTTTCCTCTACTTTTCCTCAGTTCCATAGCGGAAAAGTTCCATAGCGGAAAAGTGGTTAATATTTCTCCTGTACTGGCGCCGGTCAGCGGGACGAGCCGTTCAGCGCCTGGACTATGTAGAGCCCCTTGGTCTCAAGCAGATCGATGAGGGCGCCTTCGTTGTTCTGCGCGACCCGTCCCTTCCCGTCTATCAGCACCCGGACCACCGGCGTCAGGGGGGAGGCGGCCTTGACCTCCGTAACCCGCGCAATGGAATCATCGTTCAGCTTCACCGTGGAGCCTATGGGATAGATACC
>JAISQV010000047.1 GCA_031273985.1 Spirochaetaceae bacterium
CGCTCCTCGCCGTGGAAGCGGCGGCCCAGGGCGGAACGCCGCCGGCGGCGCGGGCGGAGGAGGTGATGCGGGCCCTGGCTGCGGCCTACCCCCGGCAGATAGGGGAGCCGGTGTACCGGAACGGCGACTGGGCCTTCACCGTCATGGGCCAGTGGTTCTACTACGCCCAGGGCCGGCTCCTGCCGGAAGACCTGCGGGACCGCGCCGGGGACTACGATCCCCAGCCCTTCTACGCGTATCCCACGGAGCTGCCCCCCTGGCAGGAGCCGGGGCCCGCCGAAGCGGAGCGGCTCAGCGGCGCCGCGCGGCGGCGTGAGGAACACCCGCCCCTCAGGTCCAGGCATTTCTTCGACACCCTCTACCGGGCGGACAGCCGGGACGCGGCCTACGGGCGCCTCAAGACCATGCTCTTCCTGGGGAAAAGCGTTCTGGTCCATTATTCACTGATGGAGGAGCTGGCCCTGGTGGAGGAGCGAATCAGGCAGGAGGCGCTGAAGGACCCCCAGGTGCAGCGCTGGATCAACAGCATAAGCTCGATTACCGCGTGGAACTGGCGGAACATAGCCCACACCGCAAGCCGGAGTTTCCACGCCTACGGCGCAGCGCTGGACATTCTGCCCGCCAATTACCGCAGGCTGGGGGAGAGTTACTGGCTTTGGGCGGCGGAAAATAACCTGGAATGGTGGAGGATACCCTACGAGAGACGGCTCCACCCCCCGCTTCCGGTGATCCGGGCCTTTGAAGCCTACGGCTTTATCTGGGGCGGCAAGTGGATGTTCTACGATACCATGCACTTCGAGTACCGCCCGGAGATCCTCATGCTCAACCGCCTTCCCCTGGAACACTGGTAGGTCCGGGGCCAAGGGCAAGCCGCCGCCGCGCTTCCCCATGAAGAATCCCGCGCTAAGCGCCAACCGCCCCGCCCCTCTGGGCTAAACTTGACCCACAAATACGAATAAAGATTCTTACGCATAGATTCACCTGTACAATGCAGACTGCGTGCTAGCGGTGAACCAGCAGGAGCCTGCCGAAGGAAAGGAGGCGGGGATCATCCTCGGGGTAGGAGCGGAGGGATACGCCGTCTATCTGTTCCTCCGGCTTGATGGTGGAATCGATAAACCATATCTGATGTGCATCCCGTCCCACAAAAATGCCCATGTGGGTGGGAGACTGACGCGGGGCGCCCATGAAAACAACGTCCCCCGGACGCGGACTCCGTATGGGTACACTGTAGCGTTCCAGAAATTCCCCCACTGAAGCATCGGCGAAGGGAAGTTCGTAACCCGCTTCATAAGCCGCCGTTCTGAAACAGTTCACCACCAGGCCGGAGCAGTCAATTTTGAGGGGCCCCGCGGCGCCAAGCCTATCCTGGCCGCCCCAGAGGTACCTGGTATCGGCGGCGCAGTATAAGCGGGCGCCATTCTCCGCCCGGAGGGCCACATCCTCCGGGCAGAGTACCATGCCCCGTTCCCCGGCGATGATCAGATTACTGCAGGAAAGAACGGAAAGGGACAGCAGGGGTATCAAGAACAGACAGCCAAGGCTCCGCATCATGCACTCCCTAGAAGAGCGCGTCCGGCGTCTTGTCCAGCACAATTTCCCTGAAGCCCTCATCGCCGAGGCCAAAGGAAATGAATTCGCGGAACACCATGCGCAGCTTGGCCGCTTCCCGGTTTATCTCAAGGGTAACGTCGGAGCCGGGGCCCAGCATCTGTTCCGGCGTCTCGGAAATATCCCCCAGGAGAAAATACTTCCCGCCCACAGTTATGCCCTGCTGTTGGCTGAACTGTTCCTCCATCATGGCCCAGATCATATCCTGAGTGACGCCCTGCGCCCGCGCCGCATCGGTACGGGCAAAATCGCCCAGGAACCGCGCCATGTCCACCCTCATGGTGGCCTTCACCTGCGGCGCGCCGTGGTCATAGTCGAGGCTTATGCCCACACCTATGGCCGACTTGGGCAGTCCGGCCTCAGCGCTGGCGGGGATCGTTACCTCCACGGCGCCTTCCCAGCGGCCTATGAGCTCCGACGCCTGGGTAACCTGCCTCCATGCGCCGTCCCTGGCCGCCGGCGGCGTTACGCGGGGCGCCGCCTCCGGGGAAGCGCTCTGGGCCGCCGCCTCCGGAACGGGCGCCGGGGAAGCGCCCTGGGGCGCGGAAGCGCAGGCCGCCGCGAAAAGCGCCAGAACCGGCACAAGGACCGTTATGGTTCTCTGTCTCATGGTTGTACCTCCTTGGGCAGAATCCTCTGCGGCGAAGGGCTCCGAAGCTCCCGGCAGGATGGCCGGGTTGACCAAAGCAGCCTGGAACACCCCTCAAGGATACTCCAAAACCCCGCTGCGGTCAAAGGCCCCCGGGCCGGGGACAGGAATTCTAAGTTTAACATGGCAGGACGCCTTAAAAAAATTACCGGGGGTCCTGTCAGCCGGGAAAAATATGGTGCCCCCCGGAGGTGCCCCCCATATTTCTTCCCGGTCGAGACCGCTTTCGCGGTCATTTACAGAACCCCGCGTTGATTTATTGAGGCGTAGATACCGGCAAAAACTTAGAATTTCTGACTGGAAGGGGCGGCAGGCTAAGGTAAAAACCACTCAAATTATGAATAATTTGAGTGGTTTTTGGATAAAAATGCCTAAGTTTTCAAACCTAGAATTCCTGGGGACGCGAAGCAAGAGAATTCAGGAGGGCTCCCCCGCGTGATCGGGTTCTTGAGCCCCCTGAAGAACCCGCTAAGAACTCGCTTACGCGAGGGAGGGTTCGCGGGGGAGGGAGCCTCCTCCCTGGCTGGCGGCGCGCGTCCTACAGGTACTGTTTGGGCTCCCCGTTTCCGACCATGGCGAAGAGTTCTATGTAGCCCTTCGCCGGGCTGGCGGAGATCTTGCCCAGAAGTATCTCTTCCACCTGGAAGATTCCCACCTCGCTGGACATACGGACCTCTATGCCTATGGGCTTCGTGAGGCCCCCGGCGATGCGCACCTCCTCGATGGCATTGGCGGAATATTTGTGTATGTCCCCCACCCGGGCTGCGCCCACGGAGATGGCCATGGGGATCCGCGCCCGGCCCTTGGTCATGTCGCAGCCGTCGGCCACGAGGAGCACGCCGGCTTCCAGGGAGTGTATGGTCCGGTTCCCCATGTGCCCGCAGATACATTCCAGCGCAAGGGAACGGAGTATCGTGCGGCGGGCGACATCTCCCGGCCAGACCCGCGTAAAGAGCCGGTCCAGGATGGGGATCGCCATGTATTCGCTGTGAAGCTCGTGATCCTGGCGGGAGATGGACATTCCTATGTCGTGCAGCAGCGCCGCCGTTACCAGCGCTGCAAGGCTGTCTTCGAAGCTGCCCGCCTCCTCGGTCTCAATGCTGGTCTTGATCCCGGATTTCTTGAGCAGCCCCATCATGATGATGGCGTTGAGCGCCACGGTGCGCATATGCACCGGGCCGTGGTCATTGTAGTGGAGCCGCTTGATCGATACCGTGTTGGCGTACTCCTGCAGGGCCTGAATCTCCTCGTCTTCCATCGTTATATGAATGAGGTCCAGCTCCCGCCCCGGCCCCAGGAGGGCCGAAGCCGCTTCCATGACCCGGTTGTTCAAAGCAATTTCTTTAGGTGATCGCATGGTATCAGTATAGGACAAGCGGGCGGGATCTGTCGCCTGTGCGCCCCGCGCCGCAATTCCGCATTGCAGACCCCCCTCGAATAAAAAAGCTTGCGCTCCCCGGAAAGCGGGTCTATCGTAAAACGGCGGGAACAGGCGGGATTCGCCGCCTAACCTTCAGAGGAGGAACTTATGAGTAAAGATACCTACGAGGCGCGGGTAAAGCGGGTGGAGACGGCCATAGCCCTGGGCACACCGGACCGGGTGCCCTGCCTGCCCCTCGCGCAGACCTATCCCATGATTCACGCCGGCTACAGCGTGGCGGAATGTATCTATGATGTGGACAAGGGCATCGATGCTTTTCTTAAATATATGCGGGAGTATGAACCCGATCAGGCGCCGGGGATGCAGTTCAACAACCTGGGCATGGGCAAGGTGATGGAGCTTCAGGCGTCCAAGACGACCACCTGGGCGGGGGCCCCCGACGGCAGGCTGGACAAAAATTCCATACACCAGTTCATCGAATTCCCCATCCTGGTAGAGGAGGAAATGGACTTCTTCGAGCGGGACTATTCGGGCTGGCTCCTGCAGAAGGCCTACCCCAAGATGTCGGGGCTTCTGGAACCCTTCGGCACGCTGCCCGTCTCAACCATGGGGCAAATGGGGGATATGCTCTGGGGTATGTTTTTTTCCAGGCCCGATGTGCAGAAGATGATACAGACCTTCGCCAAAATCGCCGAACTTTCCGCGCCCATCAATGCGAAGCTTGCGGCGGCGGCAAAGGTGATGGCCGACGAGGGCTACCCCAGTTTTACCGGCGGCATGGCGGGGGTCCCCTTTGACGGTTACAGCGACTTTCTCCGGGGCACCCTGGATTCCATGGTGGATCTCTACGAACACCGGGATTTAATCGAGCGCTACTGCAAGTGGACCCTGGAAAACACCCTGCAAAGCATAGAGATGCAGGGGATGAACCCCGCCGCCAAGGGCAAGTGGGTCTTCATGGCCCTTCACAAGGGTATGGATACCTTCCTCTCCGATGCGGACTACAAGAACCTCTATTGGCGGGACCTTCAAATCATTATCAACAAGATCATTGATGTGGGCATGGTGCCCTATATCTACACCGAAGGGCCCTACAACACCCGGCTCAAGTACCTCAAGGAAGTGCCCAGGGGAAAGGTGCTCTACCACTTTGAGGAAGTCGACATGAAGCAGGCCAAGAAGGAACTGGGGGACATAGCCTGTATCTCCGGCGGCTTCCCCATCTACCTGCTCCACTTTGGCAAGAAGCAGCAGGTGATAGACAAGTGCAAAGAGCTCATCGACGACTGCGCCCCCGGCGGAGGCTTTATTTTTGAAACCAGCGCCGGCTTTGACGATGCTCCGCCGGAAAATGTGGAGGCCATGTTTGAAACGGTAAAAACCTACGGGGTCTACAAGTAATAGCCGGGCCGCCTTTGCTGCTAAACCGCCGTCCCTGGCGGTTTACCCCCAGGGCTGCTTGCCTTGGGGGGGCCGCAGCAAAGGTCCGAGTCCTGCCTCTTCGCGTTCGGCAGGACTCGAACCTGCTACCTACGGATTCGAAGTCCGTTACTCTATCCGGGTGAGCTACGAACGCGGGGTACCCCGCAGCGGGGAAAGCGGGTGGATGACGGGGTTTGAACCCGCGACGGCCAGATCCACAATCTGGAACTCTACCACTGAGCTACATCCACCATTGATATTACTTTCACTATGCCCTGCCGCACCGGGATTGTCAAGTGTCCTGTTTAGTCTATCCGCATCCAGAGGCCGCCTCCGTAGCGTATCTGCCCCATGGGGGAGACGAGGGTTTCCGCTTCCTCCCCGGCCTCTATCTGCACGGTTTCTCCGGCGCGCCAGGGGTATGCGGGGATAAAGGGGGAGGCGCCGAACCAGGGGCCCTCCGCGGGCAGGGTGATGGAGAGGGTCTTGCGGCCTTCGGGGACTTTGATGCGCCGCGAATCAAAGCCGGATTGTATGGTCCGCTCGGCTATGCTCCGCCAGGGGGCCAGCCAGGGGTCGGCCTGTATCTCAGGCGGGACGGAGGGGCCCCGGAGCAACTCCCGGAAGCGGGGCCAGTTGAAGGTCCAGGCCCGGTTCTTGGCGGGGGCGGCTTCGCCCCGGGAGGTCTGGGCGGCCAGGTAGAGGAAGAACTGGGCCTCGGGCCCCGCCTCCCAGCTCAGGGTGAGGGCATCCCCGGAGGCGTCGTAGGGGAAGACGGCCCCCGCGGGGCGCATACGGCCCCGGGGAAGGCCGCGCTCCGGCCAGGAGGGCCAGGCCAGAACCATGCCGGGCCGCTCCTGGTCCAGGGCCGCCTCCGGTGCGGGGCCGCCGGGCGGGACGGCGGCGGATTCGAGGCGGCCTCCGGGCCCCAGCCATGTGAGGTCCCACGCGGGCTCCCCCAGAACGGCGGCCCAGTGATCCGGCGGCGCCGGGAGGACGAGGCGGTACCGGGCGGGAATCACGGGCTCCGCGCAGGCGCCGAGGAACAGGAGGCCCGCCAGCGCCGTTGCTGAAAACCTCGAAGCGGTTTTCAGCTTGGGAGTTTGCGCGGGCGCAAACTCCGGGAGAGACGCCGGGGGCGTTGCGGGGGCAGAGCCCCCGCACGGGGGTAGCGGAGAAGCGTTTTCGGCTATGCCGCAAACCTTCGGAGCGCAGGGGGCTTGGCCCCCTTTTCTACTATTAGTTTTCATATACTTATATGGTGATTGACTCGCCGGATTGCTTTAATCAAGAGAAATTTATATACTCTTTTTAGCATGGAGTTAGCGGAATTCCGGACAAAGATGGGGGAAGCCCTGAGCGCCAGGGCTGCGTGGCTTGAGGAGGAAGAGATTCCCAAGCTTAAGGAGGAGCTGCGCAATTTTCATAATGCCTTTTATTCGCTGTATTCGCTGATTTTGAAGAAGAAGCTGCTCAAGGAGGACCCCTACAAGGGGGAGGCGAAGGTCGCGGACTTGAAGGTTCCCGACGCGTCGCCCTTTCCTGACAACGAGCGGATGGAGAAACTGGGGCTGCGGCTTTCGGAATTCGACAATCAACTGGATTTTTTGGTCAATTTTTATCAGTTCAGCCTGTCCAGCCTGGGGATGGAGAAAGTTAAGCGTATTCTGGGGCTGATCCGGTATATTGACTGGGTGCATCTGGTCTCCGACGCTTCGTCAACTTCCAATACCAACGCCATGGTGGAGACCGTGGCCCAGGCCAAGACTCAGTCGGACCAGCTTTCCATGACGATTATCGGGGACGCCCTCAGTATGCTGGAAAAGGCCACGGGGACGATTCTGGGCTACCTGAAAGAGGTGAACGATTATAACCGGGAGGCGTTCAAGGCGGATCTGCGGGAAGTCTGCGACGGTATGAAGGCGATTGAGGCCAACCCTACGAATATGAAGAAGCGCTACGCGTCGGCCCACACCGGGCAGCCCTTCTATGCGGAGCTGGCCGAGGAGGTAGTGAAGGAAGACTACGGCCCCGACGGGGAGGCCCGGCGGGACAAGATTCTGCAGCAGTTTTCCAAAACCCCCGGAAACAAGGTCAAGCAGGTCAAGGCGCCGGTCTCTTTCAAATCTTTCCTTATCGAGGGGCTCTTCGCCATAGGCTCCGTGTCCGGTATGTTCACCGAGGTGCTTCCCAAGCT
>JAISQV010000092.1 GCA_031273985.1 Spirochaetaceae bacterium
AGACGTGTCCTCCAGCTTAAAGCGGTAAAACCATCCAGTTTTTTTGCATTTTCCGAACTGTAGCTGTATCCGCTGCTGCTGGGATCGAGGTCGGTATTACCCGTAGCGCTATAAAAGTCAGCGGCAATACCGGAAGAAAGATACCAGTTTCTTCCGTAGTACGCAAGCCCGCCCCCGAGGGTAAAGGCAAACATTGACAGCTTGTCATAACCCTGATGCTCCGGCGGCGATTTGAATTTGACCCCCGTTTCGGCATAGAAATATTTATAGCCTGCTTCCAGGTCGGCATCAAAAACGAAACCTCCGGGATTGAGGGAACCCCCGAATGTTGTATAGGCGCCGAGCCGTGTCTCCAGTCCCTGCCGCGCCAGCCTGTTTGCTTCCGCCGCCGCCTGGCGCCGGCGTTCCTCTTCCGCCTGGGCATCGGCCCGCTGATGCTGCTCTTCCAGGGATGTAAGCTGCTCTGTGATGTAACTGTGGGAAACAGTAAAGCGTTCCATGGCTTCTACCGTTGCGTTTTCCACCACCAGGGCGCTTACATTCAGGCGGTAGGAGCTGCCGCTTTTATCGAGTTTTGCCAAAATAATAAACTGCGCCCCGAGCTTTTCACCTATGGCCTGCATGGATGAGTCGCTTACCTCGCCTGAAAGCTGGAAATTCATTTCTTCCTGAATGACCTGCAGGTTATAGCGGTCTAACACAGTAAACTTCCCGGTTTCGACAAGCTCCATGGTTAACTGGTCGGATATATATTCCCGCAGCGTGGTATAACTTGACTGAGCCATAACCACCAGCGTTATGCCGGAGGCGAGCCGCCCGCTTAAATACTGCCTGGCGTTCCTGATTTCTTCGTCAAGGCTGTCGGCGGGAATGCGGCTGGAACCGGAGGCATAGCCGTTTTTGATAAATAGCCCCTGCACTTCGGCGGTTTCCACGCCAAGGGCGCGAAGGCGCAGCCGGTACAGGTTGCCTATACGGGTTACGGAGCCGGAAATGACCGTTTGCGCCCCCAGTTTTTGACCGATTGACTGGGCTGATTTGTCGCTTACCTCCCCGGATAGCTGGAAATTCATTTCCCGCTGAATTTCCTCCAGGTTTTGCCGGGTAACAACAGTAAAAGGCCTTTCGCCGCTCGCGTTGCGGTCCTCTACCGCAAGATAGATAAGTTCGTCAATAATTTCCGATGACTGCGCCGCGTCGCCGGAAGTAATGTTAAGAAAAGCTATTTTGCTGCCCCGGGGCACTTTGCCTTTCATATATTGATAAGCTTCCTGCAATACTTCCTGCATATTGGGTATGTCGCCGCTGTTCCCGCCGCCAAATACCGCCCCCCCTGTTTGGCAGCCGGAAAAAACCGCCAAGGTTACTACAGCGCTTATAACAAGCGTAATCTTCATATATATCTCCTTATTACGTTACTGCGTGCTTCATTACCTTGGCGCCCGCCCGCCATCCGTGAGCGCCGTTACTCTGTTCCTGTCTAAAAAAATTTGATAAAAAAGCGGGAATTCACCTATTGGGTACTTGATACGCTGTCTTTTTAGTGAAGTATATATGGGTTGGGGCAAGAAGTCTGCATTTATACTTACCATTGTCCCGATCATGAAGATATTGTAGCAATTATGGAAAATTTGTCAAGGGGACGCTTCGCGCCGGTTAGGAGGGTGGAAGGTTAGGAGGGTGGAAGGTGGAGGGGAAGAATCAGGAGGGGGCCGAGCCCCCTGAAGAACCCGCTCACGCGGGGGAGCCCGCAACGCCCCCGGCCTTCCCCGTAGTTTGAGCGGGGTAGGGATACCCCCAATGCCAACAAATTAAGAAATTTTGTCCGCGGATTTTCACTGATTAAGAAGGTTTTGAAACGAAACATCCGTGCCCGCACGCGGGAAATCCGCGTAAATCTGCGGACTGTTTTTCCCCCCGCTTAACTTGTTGACCGTGTGATACCTCAAAGAGCCCGCGCAAGGGATAGAAGCGGAAATCTTTTTTGCCCCGTAAGGGGGCAAAAAAATTGCAGCGTATAGCCCGGTCCCCGGCGCGCCGGGGATGCGCCCTTTCCTCTCTTCCCTCTGCTCCTTATTCTCTGTTCTCTGCTCCCTGCTCCAGGCCGTACTTCGCCATGCGCAGCCCCAGGACGCGCCGGGAGACGCCCAGATTCTCCGCGGCCCGGCTGATGTTTCCCCTGGTCCAGCGCAGTTCCCCGGCTATGAGTTCGCGCTCCAGGTCTTCCACGGCTTCCTGCAGGGTCTTGCGCGCCGCCCCGCCCTCGCGGTTTTTTTGGAGGACCGGGGGGAGGTGGTAGTGGTGGATCACGCCGTCCGTGGAGAGGATTACCGCCCGCTCTATGCAGTTTTCCAGTTCCCTCACATTGCCGGGCCAGGAATAGCCGGTCATGAGGCTGACGGCGGAGGGGGAGACGCTGTAGATGGTCTTGCGGTGATCGCTTGAGAATTTTTCCACGAAGTGGTTGATCAGGGGGACTATGTCGCTCTTCCGCTCCCGGAGGGGCGGTATGGCCAGGGGGAACACGCTGAGCCGGTAGTAGAGATCCTCCCGGAATTTGTTTTCCCGCATGAGGCGCTGCAGATCGCTGTTGGCCGCGGCAATGATCCGTATGTCTACCTTGATGGTTTCGTCCCCGCCTACACGTTCAAATTCCCGTTCCTGCAGCACCCGGAGGAGCGTCGCCTGCGCCGCCAGGGGAAGATCGCCTATCTCGTCGAGGAAGATGCTGCCCCCGTGGGCCTGCTCGAAGTAGCCCCGGTGCCGGGAGGCCGCGCCGGTAAAGGCCCCCGCCTCGTGGCCGAAGAGGGCGCTCTCGATGAGCCCTTCGGGAATGGCGGCGCAGTTGATCTTGATGAAGGGGCCCGCGGCCCGGGGCGAGGCGTAGTGTATGGCGTTGGCGATGCCCTCCTTGCCCACGCCGCTTTCCCCCAGGAGCAGCACCGTGGCGCCGGTATTGCTGACCTGTTCTATCTGGCGGTAGAGATTCTGCATGATCGCCGAATTTCCCGCCGCGTAGAGGGGCCGGCTGTAGCGGGTCTTGAGCTCGGAAAGGAGGCGGCTGTTTTCCTGCTTGAGGGCCTCCATCTCCTCCCTGTCCATCTGGTGCAGCTGCACTATCTGGCTTATGGAGGCCGCCACGATGCTCAGGATTCTCAGCGGGTAATCCAGCGAGTCGCCCTGGTAGGGAATGTCTATGCCCAGGGCCCCTATCACCTCCGCGCCCCCCCGGATGGGTACGCAAATGAAGGAAATATCCCGGATTTCCGGATTCGTCCGGGCGCCCGTGCGGTTGAGGAAGCGCGGGTCGTCGGCTATGCGGGGAATGGCCGCGGGGTTTCCCGTTTCTATCACCCGCCCCGTGATGCCCTCCCCCAGCGCGTAGCGGCCCTTGAGTTTCTGATCGTCGTCGAGGCCCCAGGCTTCGGCTATGCCTATTTCCCCGCTGGCGCGGTTGAGAATCGTGATCATTCCCCGGAGTATGCCCAGGGAGGCGGCTATGCGGTCCATGATGAGCTTCAGGGCCGTGTCGATGGGGGCGGGGGAGGAGAGGAGCCTGGAAATGTTGAAGAGGAGCTCGAGGCCCCTGGTTTCCTGATTCATCCTGCTTACCATAGGGATTTTGCCTGCGGGGATCAAGCGGTTTTTCGAGAAAAATTTCCTACCTTTTTGTAGATCGCCGGTCGGGAATGTCTATATTGTAAGTTTTATCTAACATTATGGGATTTTTTCCGGCAAAATCCGGGCTATTCCCGGCGGCAGCCTTCAGGCTTGGAAGGCAAAAAGGGCCGAAAAGAAGAATCATACATTTATGTAGGAAAAAATACCGCTTCAAAAGGGCGGAGGGAGCCGGGGAGGCCCGAAAAGCCCTGGCCGGGCCCTATTCCGGCCAGACTTGGCACGGTAGTTGCTTAATAAGCAGTGAACGAATTTTGCGGTGGAATCCATAGGAGTAACAGGATGAGAAAAATTGCGATTTACGGCAAGGGGGGCATAGGGAAGTCTACGACAACCCAGAATACGGTCGCCGCCCTGGCGGAGATGGGGAAGAACATGATGGTTGTAGGCTGCGATCCCAAGGCGGATTCGACACGGTTACTGCTGAACGGCCTCGCACAGAAAACGGTGCTTGATACGCTTCGTACCGAGGGTGAAGACCTTGATCTGGAGGATGTGGTAAAGGTTGGCTTCAAGGGAACCCGCTGCGTGGAATCCGGCGGGCCGGAGCCGGGGGTGGGCTGCGCGGGCCGGGGCATCATCACTTCGATCAACCTCCTGGAACAGCTCGGCGCCTTTGACGAACAGTACAAGCTGGATTACACCTTCTACGACGTGCTGGGCGACGTGGTCTGCGGCGGTTTTGCCATGCCCATCCGGGACGGCAAGGCGGAGGAAATCTATATTGTCTGCTCCGGCGAGATGATGGCCATGTACGCGGCCAACAATATATGCAAGGGAATCATGAAATTCGCCGAGGCGGGGGCCGTGAGGCTGGGCGGCCTCATCTGCAACAGCCGCAAGGTGGACCGGGAATCGGAGCTCATAGGCGCCCTGGCGGACAAGCTGGGAACCCAGATGATCCACTTCGTGCCCAGGGACAACATGGTCCAACGGGCGGAGATCAACAAGAAGACGGTCATTGATTTTGACCCCTCCGTAACCCAGGCGGACGAATACCGCGCCCTGGCAAAGGCCATAGAGGGTAACAAGAACTTTGTCATCCCTAAACCCCTCGATATTACGGATCTTGAAAAACTGCTCATGGAATTCGGTATCGCGGACTAAAACGGTTTTATAAAACAGGGATTTTCCAAAATGCAATTTTTAGAAAACCCCCTAGCAAACCTAAAGGAGCAAGACGGTGCTAATGGTGAGAGCGATTGTGCGGCCTGAAAAGGCGGATGAAGTTCTGGCGGCCCTCATGGCCGACGGCTTCCCCTCGGTAACCCGCATGGGCGTATCCGGGCGGGGCAAACAGCGGGGTATCAGGATAGGGGACGTTACCTATGACGAGATACCCAAGGAGCTGCTCCTCATGGTGATCAAGGACGCGGACAAGGATTTTGTGGTCCGGAAGATCATGGAGGTTGCCCGGACGGGGAAGGGTTCCTACGGGGACGGGAAGATCTTCGTGTCCCCCGTGGAAGAGGTCTACACGGTAAGCTCCGGCGTCAAGGAACAGGGCGACGCCCCAGTGGGCCCCGAGCCGGAGGCGTCGCCGTGAAGGAAGTGATGGCCATCATCCGCATGAACAAGATGAACCAGACCAAACGCGCCCTGGCCGATGCGGGGATAAGCTCCCTCCACGCCCGGGAATGCCTGGGCCGGGGCAAGGGCACCGTGGAGATTCCCCAGTATATTGAGGGCGCGGCGGACCGCTACGCGGGGATGATCGAGGAGCTGGGCATACAGGGCCGGCTCATTCCCAAGCGCATGATCGCTATTGTGGTGCCCGACAAACTGGTAAAAACCGTGGTAAACACCGTCATTGCGGTGAACAAGACGGGCAAGAGCGGGGACGGCAAAATATTTGTCATGCCCCTCAGCGAATCCTGGCGGATCAGGACCGGCGAATCCGGGGACGAAGTTCTGGACCAGTAGCCCGGCGGCAAGGGGACAAGGCAAAGAGGCAAGCCAAGGAGACAACATGGCAAGAGTATACGAAATTCCCAAAGTGGAAGATTTTAAGACAGAACTGCTTGAAGCGTATCCGCCCAAGATTGCGAAGAAGCGGGCCCGGCAGATAATCGTCAACCGGGTGGAGAACGACGATGACGTGCCGGAAATTCTGGCCAACACCAGGACGGTTCCCGGTATCATCACCATGCGGGGCTGCGCCTACGCGGGCTGCAAGGGGGTGGTGCTGGGCCCCACGCGGGACATACTGCAAATAACCCACGGGCCCATAGGCTGCGGCTTCTACAGCTGGCTCACCCGGCGGAACCAGACCAGGCCCTACACGGCGGAGGATGTCAACTACATGACCTACGCCCTTTCCACGGACCTTCAGGAAGATGAAATCATTTTCGGGGGGGAGAAAAAACTGCGCGCCGCCATAGACGAAGCGGTGGCCCTGTTTCACCCCAAGGCCATAGGCATCTTCGCCACTTGCCCCGTGGGACTCATAGGCGACGACGTTCACGCCGTTGCCAGGGCCATGGAGGAAAAGTACCCGGACATCAATATCTTCGGTTTTTCCTGCGAGGGCTACAAGGGTGTGAGCCAGTCCGCGGGGCACCATGTGGCGAACAACAAGGTCTTTACCGATGTGGTGGGCCTCCTGGAAACGCCCAAGGAAAAGGAAGGGGATTTCCGCTTCAACATTCTGGGGGAGTACAACATAGGCGGCGACGCCTTCGAGATAGAGCGCCTCGTGAAGGACTGCGGCCTTACCCTGCATTCCACCTTCAGCGGAAACTCCACCTACGACGAATTTGCTTCCGCCCACACGGCGGACCTCAATGTGGTCATGTGCCACCGTTCCATTAACTACCTCGCGGAAATGATGGAAAAAAAATACGGGATACCCTGGTTCAAGGTCAACTTTGTGGGCGCCGAGGCGACTTCCAAGTCCCTCGAAAAAATAGCCCGGTACTTTGAAAACGAAGAACTCCTTGAAAAAACCAGGGCCGTCATAGCGCGGGAAATGGCGGAGGTAGAAAAAGTGCGCCTGGAAGTAAAGGCCCGCTGCGAAGGAAAGACCGCGGTGCTCTATGTGGGCGGATCGCGGGCCCACCACTACCAGGAATTGCTCAAGGAAATAGGCGTCACCATCATATCCGCGGGCTACGAATTCGCCCACCGGGACGACTACGAGGGCCGCAAGGTCCTGCCCGGCATCGTCATAGACGCGGACTCCCGCAACATAGAGGAACTCAGCGTGGAAGCGGACCCGGAACTCTACCGGCCCCGCATCTCCCCGGAAGAAAAAGCCCGGCGCGAAGGCGAAGGCTTCACCTTCAACGACTACCGGGGAATGATGGCCGAAATGGAAGAGGCCAGCCTCGTCATAGACGACTGCAACCACTACGAACTCGAAGAACTCCTCGACCGCTTCCATCCGGACCTGGTCTGCGCGGGCATCAAGGAAAAGTACGTAGTCCAGAAGCGCGGCATCCCGCTGAAACAGCTCCACAGCTACGACTACATGGGCCCCTTCGCGGGCTACCAGGGGGCAATCAACTTCTACCGGGAAATAGACCGCCTCCTCAACTGCAGCGCCTTCCGCTTCACCAGGGCGCCCTGGGACGAGAGCCCGGAGCTCTCCGCCACCTACGGATACGTACAGGGCTAAGCGGGAATACGGGGGAGGGGGCCGGGCCCCCCGCGCCGGCGCCTCCTCCCCGCTTCGCGGGTCCGGGGTCACCGGCTACCCCCAAGGCGGGGGGAGTCCCCCCCGCAACGCCCCCCGCCCGGACGCTTTCGCGTCCGGGCCTGGAGTTTTGCTTCGCAAAACTCCCAAGCTGAAAACCGCTTTGCGGTTTTCAGCCCGAACATTAAGGAGTTGTTATGCTGTTACGACACACGCCCAAAGAGATAGTTGAGCGCGGCGCGCTTACCATAAATCCCGCCAAGACCTGCCAGCCCGTGGGGGCCATGTACGCCGCCCTCGGCATACACCGCTGCCTCCCCCACAGCCACGGCTCCCAGGGCTGCTGCGCCTACCACCGGAGCGCCCTCACCCGGCACTACGCGGAGCCCATCATGTCCAGCACCTCCTCCTTCACCGAAGGAGCCTCGGTCTTCGGGGGCCAGTCAAACCTCCTCGAGTCCATCAACAATATTTTTACCCTCTATGACCCGGACATCATCGCGGTGAATACCACCTGCCTCTCGGAAGTCATAGGCGACGACCTCAAGCAGATCATCAACCGGGCCGTGGTGGACCACAAGATACCCCCCGGCAAGACAGTATTTTACGCCTCTACCCCGAGCTTTAAGGGCTCCCACGTGACGGGCTACTCCAATATGCTCAGCGCCATGGTGCAGAACTTCGCCGGGAACACGGGGCGGCGGCACAATGCCGTAACCCTGCTGCCCTCCTTCATAGAACCCAGCGATATGCAGGAGATCAAGCATATCGCCTTTGAACTGGGCCTCGACTACATCATGTACCCCGACACCTCCGGCGTGGTAAACGCCCCCATGGACGGCAAGTTCCATATGTACCCCAAGGGCGGTACCTCCAAAGAAGACATAGCCCGCTCCGGGGATTCCCGGCTGGCCATAGCCATGGGCAGGATAGGCGCCTTTCAGGCGGCGCAGCTCCTCGACAGCAAGTGCAAGGTGGCGACGGAGGTCCTGGACCTGCCCATAGGCATAAGCGCCACCGATGCATTTGTGGACACCCTGCGCCGCCGGGCGGGGGTTACGATCCCGGAAAGCATCAGGGTGGAACGGGGCCAGCTTGTGGACGTGCTCTGCGACAAGGCCCAGTACGTCTACGGCAAGAAGGTTTCCCTCATGGGGGACCCGGACATACTCCTGGGCCTGGTCCAGTTCGCCAAAGACATGGGCATGGAGGTGCTCCACGTCCTCACCGGAACCGCAGCGGGGGCCAAGTGGGAGCGGCGTATGCGGGAAATCGCCGGGGAAAAGGCCGTTATCAAGACGGGCCCCCAGGCGGACCTCTTCTACTTCCACCAGCTCCTCCAGAATGAAAAGCCGGATTTGCTTTTCGGCAACACCTACTGCAAGTACATAGCCCGGGACATGGACATACCGCTCATACGCACGGGCTTTCCCATTTACGACCGGATAGGGCACTCCTATTTCCCCGTTACCGGCTACCGGGGCGGCCTCCATCTCCTCGTAAAGATACTGGACGCTTTCATGGACCGGCAGGACCGGGACGCGCCGGAAGAAACCTTTGAATTGGTCATGTAAGGAGGCGTATCGTGGCTGAAATATTGGAAGCGCGGAAGAAGCAGGTTCTGGTAAACGGAAGCGACGACTACGCGCTGGAATGTGAAAAGGTCAGTACCGCGGGCTCCGTGAGTCAGCGGGCCTGCGTCTTCTGCGGCTCCAGGGTGGTGCTCTATCCCATTGCGGACGCGGTGCACCTGATCCACGGGCCCATAGGCTGCGCCGCCTATACCTGGGAACTCCGGGGCTCCCTCTCGTCCGGGCCGGAACTGCACCGCCTGAGTTTTTCCACGGACCTCAGGGAAAACGAAGTGATCTACGGCGGCGAAAAGAAACTCTACGCGGCGCTCACCGAGCTGATTACCGCCTACAGGCCCAGCGCGGCCTTTGTGTACGGCACCTGCATCATAGGCCTCATCGGGGACGACATTGACGCGGTAGCCGCGCGGGTGGAGAAGGAGCAGGGAATCCCCGTCATAGCGGTCCATTCCGAAGGTTTCAAGGGCACCAAGAAGGACGGCTACCGGGCCGCCTGTGACGCGCTGGCGAGACTCCTCGGCGGCGACAACGACAGCGCCGTTTCCCCCCGGAGCATCAACATTTTGGGGGAATTCAACCTGGCCGGGGAAACCTGGATCATCAAGGATTACTACCGCCGCATGGGGGTGGAGGTGGTGTCCTGCATCACCGGAGACGCCCGGATAGGGGATATTGCCAGGGCCCACAGGGCGGCGCTCAATGTGGTCCAGTGCTCCGGCTCCACGACCTACCTCGCCAAGATGATGCAGGAAAAGTACGGAATCCCCTATATCAGGGTTTCCTACTTCGGCATTGAGGACATGAGCCGGGCCCTCTACGATGTGGCGGAATTCTTCGACGATGACGCCATACGGGAAAATACCTCGGCCCTGGTGCGGGAGGAGCTGGAAAAACTGCTTCCGGGGCTGCTGGACTACAAGAAAGACCTGATGGGCCGCAAGGCCGCCGTCTATGTGGGCGGATCCTTCAAGGCCTGGTCCATGGTGAAGGCCCTGCGGCATCTGGGCATGGAGACCGTGGTGGTGGGCTCCCAGACGGGCTCCCCGGAGGATTACGAATACCTAAAGGAGATTTGCGCCCCCGGCACGGTGATTCTCGACGACGCCAACCCCCTGGAACTCTCAGGCTTTGTGCTGGAAAAGGGGGCGGACCTCCTCATAGGCGGGGTCAAGGAAAGGCCCATTGCCTACAAGATGGGCATAGGCTTCTGCGACCACAACCACGAGCGCAAGGAAGCCCTGGCGGGTTTCGAGGGTATGCTTAACTTTGCGCGGGAGGTGCACTGCTCCGTAACCAGCCCCGTGTGGAAATACGCCCCCGCCCGGATCCGGGCCGCCGGGGGGAAGCCGTGAGCGCCGCTCTGCCGGCCCGGCCTCCGTCGGCGCCCTTCACCTCCACCCGGAATGCCTGCAAGCTCTGCGAACCCCTGGGCGCCTCCCTCGCGTACCGGGGCATAGCCGGCTGCATCCCCCTGATCCACGGCTCCCAGGGCTGCTCCACCTACATACGGCGTTACTGCATCAGCCACTTCCGGGAGCCCCTTGACGTGGCCTCCTCAAATTTCGCGGAAACCGCGGCGATCTTCGGCGGGCGGGACAATCTCTTTACCGCCCTGGACAATGTGAGCCGATCCTACAAACCCAGGGCCATAGGCATCTCCTCCACCTGCCTCTCGGAAACCATAGGGGAGAATGTCCCCATGTACCTGAAACAGTACCTGCGGGAGCGGGCCGATACGGCCCCGGCGCTCTTCTACGCCTCCACCCCAAGCTACCGGGGCACCCACATGGACGGCTTCCACGAGGCTCTTTTTGCCGCGGTAAGCTCCCTCACGGGAAGCGATTCCGCTCCCGCCGAAGAGGAACCGGGGCGGCGGATCAACCTGATCTCCAGCCTGGTCTCCACGGAGGACCTCCGGGAACTTCACCGCATACTTTCCTCTTTCGGCGCGCCCTACACCCTGCTGCCGGATTACTCGGAGACCATGGACGGCGTATCCTGGGAAACCTACCAGAAACTGGGCCCCGGAGGCACCGAAATTGAAGATATACGGAAGATGCGCGGCGCCGCGGGCACCCTGTACCTGGGCCATCCCCCGGGCAGCGATGCCGGGCGCTGGCTGGAAGAGCGTCACGCCGTGCCCCTCCGGCACGGGGAGCTTCCCATAGGTATAGAGAACAACGACAGCTTCTTCGCCGCCCTGGCGGACCTTGCCGGAAAGGAAACCCCGGAACTCTGGATTAAGGAGCGGGGGCGGCTCATCGACGCGTACATTGACGGGCACAAATACCTCAACGGCAAGCGGGCGCTGATCTACGGCGAGGAAGACTTTGTCTGCGCCCTGGCCTCCTTCCTGGACGAGGTGGGCGTTGTTCCGGTGATAGCCGCCACGGGCGCATCGGGAGGCTCCTTCAAAGAGCGGGTAAGGGGGGCCCTCCGAAACACCCGGCAGCCGGTGGAGATAGCCGGGGACGCGGACTTTGTGGAAATGCTGGAAATGGCGCGGTTCCTCAAGCCGGATTTTGTGATGGGCCACAGTAAGGGACTCTTTCTCTCACGGGAGCTGGGAATACCCCTGGTGCGCTGCGGTTTTCCCATTCACGACCGTATAGGGGGGCAGCGGATCCTCCATCTCGGCTACCGGGGAACCCTCAATCTTTTTGATCTGCTCTGCAACAGTCTTCTTGCGGCAAAGCAGGATCAGCATGACAGGGGTTACACCTACCTGTAAGGAACGATCATGGAGCAATCGCTGTTATCGCAGCATCCCTGTTTTAACGGGGAGCAGAGGCACAAGACAGGAAGGATACATCTTCCCGTGGCGGAAAAGTGTAATGTGCAGTGTAACTTCTGCAACCGCCGCTACGACTGCGCCAACGAAAGCCGTCCCGGCGTTACCAGCGCGCTGCTCAACCCCTCCCAGGCGGCGGATTACCTCGACCTGGCCCTGGAGAAGATGGATTCCATCTCCGTGGTGGGCATTGCCGGCCCGGGGGATCCCTTCGCCAACCCCGATGAAACCTTTGCCGTTCTGGATCTGGTCCGGGAGCGGCACCCTGAAAAGATTCTCTGTCTTGCCACCAACGGCCTGGACCTTCCCGATCATGCGGATCGGCTGAAAAGCCGCGCCATTTCCCACGTTACCGTTACGGTGAACGCGGTGGACCCGGCTGTGGGGGCCGCCATTTACGGCTGGGTACGAAAGGGCCCCCGCATCTACCGGGGCGCCGCCGGCGCGGAGCTGCTCTTCAGGTGCCAGCATGAGGGCATAGAACTGCTGAAGGATCTGGGAATAACCGTGAAGGTCAACACTGTCGTCATACCCGGCGTGAACGACAGCCATGTAAGGGATGTGGCGGCCTGGGCCGGGGAAATAGGTGTGGACGTACAGAACTGCGTGGCCCTGGTCCCGGTGGAAGGCACCCCCTTCGGGGCGCTAAAAGCCCCGGAGCCCGGCCTCATGGCGGGGATACGCCTTGAGGCGGGCCGCTTCCTCCCCCAAATGACCCACTGCGCCCGGTGCCGGGCCGACGCTGTGGGATTGCTTTCCGGGGAGAACGCCGGACTCGCCGCGGAGCTCATGGCCCGGGTTAAGGCAATTAAGCCCCGGGAGAAGCGGCCCTATGTAGCGGCGGTCTCCTGGGAGGGGCTGCTCGTGAACCGGCATCTGGGAGAGGCGGAGCGTTTCCTCATCTACGGCATGGAATCCGGCGGGCTCCGGCTTGTGGAAGAACGCCCGGCGCCGGCCCGGGGCGGCGGGGACCTGCGCTGGGAGCGGGCCGCGGAAATTCTCGGCGACTGTTTCGCCGTGCTGGCGGCCAACTGCGGCCCCGCTCCCCGGCGTATTCTGGAGCGCCGGGGGATCAATGTCGTTACCGCCGAGGGCCTCATCGAGGATCTGGCGGGCCCCCTCCTTGAGGGAAAACCCCTGCCCCGGATCTACGGGATGACTCCCGATTCCTGCGGCATGGGGGGCTGCAAGGGCGAGGGGGCGGGCTGCGCCTGAACCTGGACGCGTCACGGACAAAAGCCTGGCCCAAAACCGCGCGCTTTTAGCGCACAGTCAATTAGTTTTGGGACAGGCTCACTATAAAGAAGGTTAGAAGGAGAGGAACATGACAAAACCAAAGCACCATATCTTTGTGTGCGCTTCTTTCAGGCTTTCCGGGACCCCCCAGGGGGCCTGCGCGAAGGGCGGGGCGGGGCAGCTTCTGCAGTACCTGGAGGAAGAGATCAACGACCGGGGCCTGGGCGACCTGTCCATATCGAGCACGAGCTGCCTCCGGGTCTGCGACCGGGGGCCCGCGGTGGTGGTGTACCCCGAAAACTGGTGGTTCGGCCGCATAGACAGCGAAGAGGCGATGGACGCGGTTCTCGAATCCATTGCGAGCGGAAGCCCCAAAGAGGAGTATCTGCTCACCTGAGCCGGGAATGCCAGGCTCCGCTTATTGCCGGACCCGAAGGGTCTGCTGGCGAATAGGACGAAGAGAATATTAACCACGAAAGGAACGAAAAGCACGAAATTTTTGTGTGAAGTCCCGGCGCTATCCAGAAGAATTGAGGAATTTGACGTTACGGTTTCGTGTCTTTAGTGTTTTTCGTGGTTAAAATTCTTCCTTAACACCAATTTGACCGTCATACGTGCGTGATACGGGTCTCCAGGGAAAGTTCCTCTTCGGCCAGCGCCGCAACCCGGTCTATGGCCTCCACAAAGCGGGGGACATCTTCCGCTCCGGGCTTGATGATCCGTATGTCATCGATGGCGCAGATTGACTGGAGGGAATCAAAGTAGAGCAGTAATTCTACCAGATCGCCGGGCAGGGGATTGCAGGTTTTCAT
>JAISQV010000112.1 GCA_031273985.1 Spirochaetaceae bacterium
TCACCGCGGAGACCTCCGGCTCCATGGATACCATGATGGAGCTCTACAGCGAGGGGAGCAGGATTCAATCCGATGACGACGGGGGGGAGGGGGAGAATTCCCGTATTACCTTTACCGCCGAGGCGGGAAGGCGCTATGTCGCGGTGGTGCGCGGCTACGGCACCCACACCGGGGCCTACCGTTTCCACGTAACCACGGAAACCATCCCCGATGAGGCCAGCGAGCCCAACGACAGCCGGGACCGGGCTACGCCCCTCGCCCTGGGGGACGCGGGTTTCCGGGCCTTTCTCACTTCGGGCGACCAGGATTGGTACCAGGGGGAGGTTCCCGCAGGGGGCGCCCTGATAACGGTTCACACGGAGAGCGACATAGACACGATTCTCACGCTCTACGACGCCGGCGGCAACAGGCTGGCGGAGGACGATGATTCCGGAAGCGGCGGCAACGCCCGGGTTACGGCGAATCTTCCCGAGGGGAGGTTCTACGTGCGGGCCACCCTGTACCGGGACGGCTCCTCCCAGGGGCCCTACACGATCATAGCCCGTATGCGGGAGCCGACGGCCCAGGACGCCTACGAGCCGGACAACCAGTTGTCCCAGGCCAAAGACATAGAGCCCGGCCAGAGCCAGACGCGGAACTTTACCGACGCCCGGGATGTGGACTGGGTGCGGCTCAGGATTATCAGGGCGGGTTACTATGCGATCCGCGCCCAGGGCTCCGGGCTGGACACCTACCTGGAGCTTCTCGACGCCAGCGAATCCTCCCTGGCCGAGGATGACGACGGCGGGGAAGGCTGGGACGCGTACCTTTCCGCCGACCTCCGGCCCGGAACCTACTATATCAAGGTGAGCTGCCTGGACCAGGAGCCCGAAGGCAACTACGTGCTTTCCGTTACCGAGGAGCAGAGGTAGGCTAATAATTTCGGGATATTTAACCACGGAGGCGAAATAGGGAAGATTAAGGAGAAGGAGAATGAAGAATTTAACCACGAACGTCACAAACAGCACGAACTATTTGTATGAAGTCCATCCAGAAATATTGAGGAATTTGACGTTTTGAGTTGGTGTGATTCGTGGTTAACTTTTTTTCCTTCTTTCTTCGCCTTTCTCTCTTTCCTTCCTTCGTGCGCCTTCGTGTAACTCTTGGTCTTTCTTCGTTGGTGTGGTTCGTGGTTATTCCTTCTTCCCTTCGTGTTCTTTGTGCCCTTTGTGGTTAACTTTTCTTCCTTACTTCCCTTCGTGTTCTTTACACGAGGGTGCGGGCTATGCGCACAATGTCGGCGAAGACCCCCCCGGCGGTAACCTCCGCACCGGCGCCGGGGCCCTTGATCACCATGGGGAGCTTTGAGTAGCGGTCCGTGGTGATCACCACGATATTGTCCGCGTCCACCAGGGAGCGGAAGGGGCTCCCCGGCGCTTCTTCCCGGAGGCGTATGGTGGCGCTCCCGTCCTCTATCACCGCCACGTAGCGCAGGGCCTTTCCCCCGGCGGCGGCCTTCCTCCGCCGCTCCTCAAAGAGGGCATCCGATTTTTTGAGTTCCTCGAAGAAGGATTCGACGCCGGCGGCCTCGAAACAGGCGGCGGGCAGGAGGGGCTCTATGGCCACGGCCTCAAATTCCAGGGACATACCGCACTCACGGGCCAGGATCAGCGCCTTGCGGGCCGCGTCCATGGCATTGAGATCGTCCCGGGGGTCCGGCTCCGTGTAGCCCTTGGATCTGGCCTCCCGGACCAGCTCCGAAAAGCTTCTGGAGCCGTCGAAGTTGTTGAAGATGAAACTCAGGGTTCCCGACAGCACCGCCTCTATGCGCCGGACCCGGTCCCCCGAATAGGCCAGGTCCCGGAGGGTGGAGATCACCGGGAGGCCCGCGCAGACCGTGGTCTCGTAGAGATAGGGAATCCCCCGCTCCCGGGAGAAGCCCGTGAGGGTCCGGTAATACTCCAGGGAGGAGGAATTGGCTTTCTTGTTGGGCGTTACCACGGGGATCGCCGCGGCCAGGATCTCCGCGTAGCGTTCCGCTACGTCCGCGCCGGAGCTGCAATCGCAGAAAGCCGTGTTGGGGAGGTTGAGGGCCTTCATGCGCCCTATAAATTCCCCTATCTCGAAGGGCAGAACCTCCGGCCCGGCGTCCTCCCCGGCTCCCTGGGCGGCGCCGCGCGGGGGGCCCTTGAGAAGACCCTTTACCGTTCCGGGATCGAGGCCGTCCGCGTCGAAGATCATCCCCCTGGAATTGGCCACGCCGGTAAGGTTGATCCTGATGTGCTGCTCGTCGGCAAGAATCTCCCGGTGGGAGGCGATCTGATCCACCAGGGTGCCGCCTATGAGCCCTATGCCCACGAGAAAGAGGTTTACCGAGCGGACCCCCGCCAGGAAGAAGGCTTCGTGAATAGCGTTGACCGCCTTCGCCTCATCCTGCCGGGAGATGACCGCCGAGATGTTGAGTTCCGAGGAGCCCTGGGCAATGGCGACAATGTTGACCCCGTTCCTGCCCAGGGCATAGAAGACCCTGCCGGAGATTCCCGAGCGGCTCTTCATACGGGAGCCCACCACGGCGATGATCGAGAGGCCGGGCTCCACGATGGGGGCCTCGATCAGGCGGCTCCCTATCTCCCGGTCAAATTCCTCCATCAGAGCGGCGGCGGCGCTGTAAGCCGCCGGGGGCTCCACGGCAAAGCAGATAGAATACTCGCTGGAACTCTGGGTTATGAGAATCACGCTGATCCCCCGCCGGGCCAGGGCCCCGAAGAGCCGGGAGGAGAAGCCCGCCACCCCCACCATGCCGGAGCCCTGCAAGCGGATCAGCGTAACATTGGAGAGGGAACTTATCCCCCGTATGGGCCAGGGGCTTTCCGGCGCGTCCGCCGAGATGAGCGTCCCCTCCCCCGGCTTGAAGGTATTGAGTATGCGGATCGGTATGCCCTTCTCCAGGGCGGGGCGCACCGTGGGCGGGTAGAGCACCTTGGCCCCAAAATGAGAGAGTTCCATGGTCTCGATATAGGAAATGGAATCGATCTTGAAGGCATTCTTCACGAGCCTGGGATCCGCGGTGAGGATACCGTCCACATCGGTCCAGATTTCAATGGCCTCCGCGTCCAGGGCGGCGCCGTAGATCGCCGCGGAAAGGTCCGAGCCCCCCCGGCCCAGGGTCGTCGTGGCCCCGTCCTCCGTGGACGCGATGAACCCGGCGGCCACCTGGAGGGAGCGGCGCGCCTCGAAATGGGCGCGGATCAGCGCGTAACTCGCCTCCGGGAGGAAGGCCGCCGCGCCGTAGTTACGGTCGCTGCGGATCAACTCCCGGCTGTCCAGGTACTCCGCGGGATAACCCCGGCACGAAAGAATCTGCGTGAGAAGATAGGCGGAGAGCCGCTCCCCAAAACTCATCACATAGTCCAGGATGCGGGCGGAAAGTTCCCGGACCACGGAAACCCCGTCCAGAATACGGCCCAGATCGCTGAAGACAGACTCGGTCCAGGAGGCGCAGAGGCTAAAGGGCTCCCCCGAGGTAAGGCTCCTGGCAAGGTCCAGATGCCGCTCCTTCATGGCCGCCGCGTCTTCGGCGTAGCTCCCGTCCCCCGCTGCGGCTTTCCGGGCGGCGGCGATGAGCCCGTCGGTGATCCCGTTCAGGGCCGAGACCACCACCACGCGGACCCTGCCCGACCGCTCGGCGGAAGTAAGAATACCGGCGACCCGCTCCAGGGCGCCGGCGGAGCCCACCGAGCTACCGCCGAATTTGAGGACCAGCATGACAATCTCCCCGCGCAAAAATACGGAATCCCCTCATGCGGGACGCCGGGCCCGCCGAGCGGCCTGTGGATTGTGATACGATCTTTTCGGCGCTTTATCAAGTAAGGGAGGAGTTAGGAGGGGGCCAAGCCCCCTAAAGAACCCGCTCACGCGGGGGAGCCCCGCAACGCCCCCTTCCCAGGAGTTTGCGCTCCGCGCAAACTCCCAAGCTGAAGCCGCTTTGCGGCTTCAGCAGCAACGCCCCCTCCCCTCTTCCGCGCCAGGGATAGAGCGGAAATCCTTTTATGCCCGGCACGGGCATAAAAGATTGGAGCGATAGCCCGGTTTGCGGCGGAACGCCGCAAAGGCGCCCCAATTCCGAATCGAAGGCCCTGAATCTTGAAGATCCGGCAAAATTTTTCCTGCAGGAAGGCCGGCAGGGGCCTTATATCCCGGCGCACTATTGAAGGGAAGGCTTATTTTCCCGATAATGTTGATATGTTTGGTATGGTGCCTATTTTTGCCGCGGTAGCTGTGCTCATCCTCATTACCCTGGGGATCGTTTTTTTCATGCACCGTCCCAGGGCGGGGGGCTCCGGACGGAGCAGGGGCAGGGGTAAGAGCCGCGACGCCCAACTCCGGGAGGCCACGAAGCGGCTCAACGGGAACCCCAAGGACCCCGAGGGGCTCCTCATGGCCGGGGATATCTATTACCAGGAGGGCCAGTGGGACGCCGCCTACCGTACCTACGAAGCCCTGCTGGAAATCATCACGGAAAATCCGAGTCACGGGCTGGACACCTACACCGTCAACCTGCGCTACGCCCTCTCCGCGCTGAAACTCAACCTCCTGGAACAGGCCTTCAAGGGGCTCTCCACCGCCTGGACCATCAAGAACGACAGTTTTGAAGTTAACTATAATCTGGGCTACATCGAATTTCAACGGAAGAACTACGAGCAGGCGATCAAGCTCCTCCAGCAGGCCCGGATTCAGGACCCGGAACATCCCGGAACGCTGCGGGTCCTGGGGCACGCCTTCTTCAAACTGAAAAAATTCAAGGAGGCCATGTCTTACATCCGCAAGGCCATGGATCTTGCGCCGGACGACAAGGAATCCCTCTACACCCTGGCGGAGTGCTACCACGAGGCGAATCAGATAGAGCAGGCCCTCAAGATTTACCGGCATCTCCGGCCTGACCCCCAGATGGGCGCCGACGCGTGCCTGCAATCGGGGAGCATCAACATGGAATCCCACCAGATGCAGCAGGCCATCGAAGATTTTGAAATAGGGCTCCGCCACAAGAACATCAAGCCGGATGTAGAGATTGACATGAAGTACCGCCTCGCCACCTGTTACCTCCGGCAAAATGACATAGCCAAGGCCCTGGGCCAGCTCTACGACATACAGGCCATAAACGCCAACTACCGGGACGTGGCCAACCTGATAGGAAAGTACGCGGAACTCAACGCCAACAAAAATCTGCAGATCTACACCATGGCCCCCTCGGCGGATTTTGTGGCCCTCTGCCGCAAGATAGTCATGAGCTACTACCCCCGGGCCAAGGTAAAGATCACCAGCATATCGGTAAACAAAAATGAATGGGCGGACATTCTGGCGGAGGTCGACACCCCCAAGTGGTCGGATCTGGTCATGTTCCGCTTCATCAGAACCCAGGGCGCCATCGGGGAGATGATAGTGCGGGAATTCCACACCCACCTCAAGGAGGTCAAGGCGGGCAAGGGTATCTGTATTACCGTGGGAAGCTACACGGAAGAGGCCCGGCGTTACACCGAGGCGCGGCTCATCGATCTTATCGAGAAGGACAAGCTCTCGGCCATGCTCAATTCCGTGGACGCGAAACTCGCCACGCAGACCGCCGCCGCAAAGCGCCGCTAAACCGGCAGCGCCGCCCCCAGGAACAGGGGGAAGAACCGCTTTTCGGCCAGCTTTAAAGAAAAAGTAGCTTTTTTACCCGAAATCCCCGCTTTTGTCCGTGGTTATACTAAAAATTTGTTCTTACGCATAGATTCACATATACAACACAGACTCCGTACTATCGCAATTCCGAAATAACAGAAAGGGCGATACCTGTCGCGCTGGCAATATCGGCATCGGCTATGCCGAGGGCTTTCAGTTTTCTGGCTATTTCCATGGAATTCTCGGCTTTACCTCTGGCTTCGCCCCTGGCCTCGCCTCTGGCTTCGCCCCTAGCCTCGCCTCTGGCTTCCCAGAGCTGCGCTAACCCTGTTTCCCTGAAGAGTTCGTCAAATACCGCTGTGTCTGACATCTTCATTACCTCCGCTAATTGGCCTATGTTCGCTTTCGCCAGCATCTTAATGTACGCCTGAACCGGCGCCCCTTTCGGCAGCCTTAACGTTTCCTCCACTATGCTCCGCATTGCGCTTACGCTTATGCCGCGCCCAAGGTTCGCCAGCCACAGGGCTTCCTTCCCCTCAAGCCTTCCCCGCTCCAGTATCTGCATCGGAAACATAGCGCCTTCTATCAGCGTAATGCCGGGGCTGGTTTCCGTCAATCTATAGCCGCAACCGTCTCTCAGGAAGGTTTTTACGGTAACAGGCTCCCTGCTCGTTACGAAGGTAACGGTAAGGTCTTGTATGTCGTTGTTATCAGGCGGGGTGCAGTAGAGGTATGCGTAGGCCATTACCCTGTGGAAGTCCTGCAGGGAAAGGTAATCGTCGGGGCTCTTGTACTCGACCAGGTTCCGGCCCTTAAAGATGGCGGCTACGCTCTTTTTTATGACTACAGAGGCTTTCCCAAAACTTCAGTTTTGGGAAAGCTACCTTGGATTTATGTGGAAAAAACGGACTTTAGGCCGCTTTTTCCAAAAGCCTGGCCCAAAACCGTGCGCTTTTAGCGCACA
>JAISQV010000128.1 GCA_031273985.1 Spirochaetaceae bacterium
AAATCCTCCAGCACGGCGCTGTCGAACTGCTCGAAGCCGGCGGTCTGGTTCTCGTACTCGCAGAACATATTGGCCAGGTACACCGCCTCGGTCAGGTCCCGGTACTCCTCCGGCGCGGAAAGGGGATCGTGGTGGTAGCGGATCGCATTGATCAGGGGCGCGGGGAAGTTCCACTTCTCCGCCACCAGGGCGCCTATCTCCGCATGGTTCAGCCCGGCGGAAAGATCCTCAAAGGTGGAGGCGGGCAGCCCCTTCTCGGAGCAGAAACGCCGGATCTTGTCCAGCAGATCCGGGTGGACCTCGGAAAAAATGATCTTCCCCATATCGTGAAGAATCCCCGCCACGTAGGAATCCTCCGGCAGATTACGGGTCTTGCGGAAATTCTTGACCAGGTTGTACGCATAGAAAGCTGTTTTGTAACTATGCACCCAAAGCCGCTTCTTATCCTCCGTGTCGTCCCCCAGAATCTTCTGGGTCCCGTAGGAGTAGAGCAGGTTGTTGATCCCCCGTATGCCTATGAGCTTCACCGCGTCGGCTATACCGTCAACCTTTTTGGAGAGCATATACTCGGCGGAGTTGACGATCTTCAACAAATCCGCGGTAAGCGCCGGGTCCTGGGAAATCTCCCTGGCGATACCGGCCATGTCGCTGTTCGGATCGGCAATAAGATTCTGAATACGCAGAATATTTTCGGGAAACTGGGGCAACGCGTTCACGCTGTTGACAATAGTGTTGGAGAGCACCGCCAGATCCTCCACCCTGGTCTGCTCCAGGGGAATCACAATGCGGGCTATGGTCTCCTTGTCCGTGGACAGAATATCGAAACAATCCTCGGAAAGGCCCATCTTCTTGAGCATCAGCACCAGAATCACCAGCCCCAGGCCGGCCCCCTCGGAAGCGTCCAGCACCTGCGAAAGCGCCTCCTCCAGACTGTGAAACTGCCGGGACCGGGCGAGCTTATCGTGAATCCTTATCAGCTCGGTCTTGGTAACCGCTACATTGTTGCGCACCTCGACAAGAACAATGTTGCGCTTCGTTTGAAGAATCAACTTTATGTAGAGCCCCTTCTCCTTCTGCAACTGCAAATAATGGGCAATATTCCCCAGCGTGTCTTCCTTAAAACCCAGCATCCCGGCCTTGTACTCATCGGGATTGGAAAGGTCCAGCCCCTTCTCGGAAAAATAGACCCGCTTCGTATTGGCCTTCTTGGCATTCACCGTCAGTTCCTGGACAATGTACACCACATAATCCCGGAGCCGTTCCTGATCCACCATCCTGAGGAAAACCGACACGAGTTGTTCAATGTACACTTCGATCTCATGGGGAAGGGTAAAACTCGTTATCGTCAGCGGTATCCCCAACTGAACCGCCCGTTTAACCTTCTCCTCATCTACCGCCAAGTCCTTAGCACCAGCCATGTATCCATCTTACTGTCTTTTGCGATACCCCGCAAGAATACCCCAAGCCCCTCCCTGCGGCGCTCCGAAGAACCCGCTTGCACGGCGGAAGCCTTGCCTTCCCCGCGTATTTGCGGCATCATGAATAGCGGAGGACCATATGCTGTTGAGTGAACTGGGAACGCCCGTGGCCGAGCTGCAGGGGAAGATAAACCAAACCTGGAGGCGTCTTTGAGGACGCTTCCTTTGCGGCGCGCATAGCGGAGCTGGAGGCCAGGGCCGGGGGGGAGCGCTTCTGGGATGACCCCGGCGCGGCGGAAAAGATGATGGCGGAACTCAAGGCCCTCAAGGCCCGCTACGAACCCTGGGCGCGGCTCAGGGCGGAGGCCGAGGACCTGGCGGTGCTCACGGAACTCGCCGGGGAAGCGGGGGACGAATCCCAGACGGCGGAGATAGAGGGGCTGCTCAGGGAGCTCAGCGCCCGCTTCGAGAAGCAGAACATCATCGAGATGATGCCCGGCGAAGTGGACCGGAACGGCTGCTTCCTCACCGTCCATTCCGGCGCGGGCGGAACGGAAGCCTGCGACTGGGCACAGATGCTCTACCGAATGTACCTGCGCTGGGCGGAACGGCGGGGCTTTGCCCTGGAAGAAGAGGACCGCCTCGACGCCGAGGGGGGCATCAAGTCCGCCACGGTGAAGATAGACGGCGACTACGCCTACGGCAGCCTCAAGGGGGAAAGCGGCGTGCACCGGCTGGTACGGATCAGCCCCTTCGATGCCAACGCGCGGCGGCACACCTCCTTCGCCTCGGTCTACGTCTTCCCCGTCATCGACGACTCCATAGAAGTGGACATACGCCCGGAAGACCTGCGGGTGGACACCTACCGCTCAGGCGGCGCGGGCGGCCAGCACGTCAACAAAACCGACAGCGCCGTGCGCTTCACCCACCTCCCCACGGGCATAGTCGTGGCCTGCCAAAACGAGCGCAGCCAAATCAAGAACCGCTCCATCGCCATGAGCATGCTCAAAGCGCGCCTCTACGAACACTACCGCCAGGAAAAAGAAAAAGACAACGAGCGCTTCGCCCAGGAAAAAAAAGACATCTCCTGGGGCAACCAAATCCGCTCCTACGTCTTCCAGCCCTACACCCTCGTCAAAGACACGCGCACCAAAGCCGAAATGGGAAACATACAGGCCGTCATGGACGGCGACATCGATCCCTTCATCGAGGAGTACCTCCGCTTTGCCTGGAACAACCAGAAGCAATAAGGGAGGGGGGAGCCCCCCCCTGCGGCCGGGCCGCCTCCGGCGTCCCCGCCTACCCCCCCAGCGGGGGGCTCCGCCCCCCGCAACGCCCCCCGGCCTCCCGGAGTTTGCGGAGCCGCCGAAGGCGGCGGAACAAACTCCCGGGCTGAAGCCGCTTGCGGCTTCAGTCCTGATCCTCCTCCTTGCCGCCGCCCCGGAAGCCTTCGCCTTCGGCAAGACGGAAACGGAAGCTGCGCCCCGAAACGGCGAATGGATCTTCTGCGTTACCGCCTTCGACACCCAGGCCCTGCCCCCTTCCCGGCGCATCACCGGGGCGGTGCTGGCAAACAGCCTCACCCGCGCCCTGGAACGGGTGGAGCGCCGCATCCGCCCCTCGCCGGAGTATGCGTGGTACGAAAGCGTAGCCTGGGCCCAGGACCGCGCCGAAGCGGAAAAGCGCCTCGCCGCCAAGTACGATGACCGCTCCCGCCTTATCTATGCGGGCTACCCCCGCTGGCGCTACCGGCAGGATACCCGCACCATGGACAAGGAAATAGCCGCCCTGGAGGAAGCCTGCCGGGAGGTGGAGGCCCGGAGGCCGGTCATAGTCCGGGAGCCGGTCTTCAAACTCCTCGCCAATGCCTCGGGCGCGGAATTCCCCCCGCCGCCGGAGCGGGACCGGGAACTGGAATTCTGCATTTCCCGGAATGTCGACGCCTTTTTGACCGGGGCGGTGAGTGAATACTACGGACGCCTCTACGTTACCCTGCGCATCTACGCCCGCTATTCCCGCTCCTGGATCTTCGAGGAGTCCACGATTTTCTCCCCGGAAGACATTAACCCCATGATGGAGGAACTTGCATCCCGGCTCACCGAAACGATACAGGGATCGCCCCCGGCGGCGCTGCGGGTAACGGCGGACCCCGCGGGCGCCATGCTCATCCTGCAGGGCCGCTATGCGGGCCGCGCCCCCTCCCCGGCGGACCCGGAGATCGCAGAGGCCGCGGAATCCCCGGAGGCGGTGGAATCCCCGGCCCCGGAGGCTCCGTCCCGGACCGCCGCCTTCGAGGCGGACATCCTGACAACGGCGCCGGGCAGGGCGGAGCTTACCGTGCAGGCGGAATTTCATGCGCCCCGCACGGTGGAGCTGGACCTGGAGGCGGGCACCCTGACGGAGATCAGCCTCAGCCTCACACCCCTGGGCCGGAGCTTCGTCACCGTGCGGAACGCCGAAGACAGCGCAGCCGCCGCGGTCTACCGGGGGGCCCTCTACCTGGGGCAGGCGCCCGTCACCACGGAGCTTCCCGCCGGCAGTCCCGGCTACTTCCGCATGGAGGGGCCCGACGGGGCCTTCGCCACGACGGTTCTCCCCGCCAACACAGGCGCGGGATCCTACGGCCTGAGCCTCCGCCTCCGCTCGCCCCTGCCGGAGGGCCGGGTGGAGCGGAGCCGCCGTCAATTCTACGGGGCCTGGGGCCGTTTCTGGATAGCCATGCCCCTTTCCGTTCTGGTAAACGGCCTGGCCATGTCGGTGATTACCGCTTACAATGCCAACCCCGACGGAACGGAAGAACTCCGCGTCCAGGCCAATACCTGGTACTGGGCGGCCATGGCTTCCGATGCACTGGCCATTTTATTTGCCGGTGAAGCCATACTGCGGGCAGGGTACTATGCATCGGTTTCATCCCGGGGCGAACCCGCCCTGGAGCGGAAATTCTAGGGGGGCAAGATGGCAGGGTTTGCGGAAAAGCTGAAGCAGTTTTTTGGGTATAAGGGCCCCGTCCCGGAGGAAGCCTTTGACGACCTTGCGGATCTCCTGGTGGAGGGGGACTTCGGCCCGGCGGAGGCCCTGGATACGGTGGAGCGGCTCCGGGCGCTCTGCAGGAAGGAGCGGCTCTCCGGGGCGGAGGACCTGCGAAGGGCCCTGGCGGAACTCCTGACCGGGGATCTCCGCGCCCCCTTCCAGGCCCCCCAGCAGGAGTGGGCCCCCGCCGCCGGCTCCCTCACGGTGATCCTTCTCCTGGGGGTAAACGGCGTGGGAAAAACCACCACGGCGGCAAAACTCGCCGCCCGCTGCCGGGACAGGTACGGCTCAAGGCCCATCCTGGCCGCAGCGGACACCTTCAGGGCGGCGGCGGTGGAGCAGCTTAAACTCCACGGGGAGCGCCTCAATATCCGGGTGGTGGCTCACCGGCAGGGCGGCGATCCCGCGGCGGTGGTCTACGACGCCCTGGAAGCGGCCCAGGCCGGCGGCGGGGACCTCATCGTGGCCGACACGGCGGGGCGTATGCACACCAAAACAGCCCTGGTGGAGGAGCTCAAGAAGAT
>JAISQV010000267.1 GCA_031273985.1 Spirochaetaceae bacterium
CCCCCCCCCCCCCCCCCCCCCCCCCCCCCCCCCCCCCCCCCCCCCACGCGCGCCGCGCGGCGGGCCCTTTCCCTGTCCGGCGGGATAATGACCTGACGCAACACGGCAACCTCCTTTCAGGGGAGGATGGTAAAGCGGGACAGTTAAAAAGTCAACGGCCCCGGCCGGCCCCCTCCCTCAAGCTCCATCCGCCCTCCCGGATGGCCGGTCCGGGTTATCACGGGTTTTCCTGCGGCGTTTGACACATTCGGTTAGGAGGTATTCGATCTGGCCGTTGATGGAACGGAATTCATCTTCCGCCCAGGCGGCCAGCTCTTTCCATAAGGCGTCGGATAAGCGCAGGGGGATCTGCTTCTTCTTTTCATCCATCTCAATATATACTGCCCGAATTTACTATCGGCTGGGCGTCCTTGTTTGAACAGAGCACCACCATCAGGTTGCTTACCATCGCCGCCTTCCGCTCCTCGTCCAACTGGACAATGTTATTATCGCTGAGCTTTGAAAGGGCCATTTCCACCATCCCCACCGCGCCGTCCACGATTTTTTGCCGGGCGGAGATAATCGCGGCGGCCTGCTGGCGTTGCAGCATAACCGCGGCAATCTCCTGGGCGTAGGAAAGGTGGGTTATCCGGGCTTCGATAATTTCCAGGCCGGCGACGGCAACCTTGGACTGAATTTCTTCCCGCAGTTTTTCCGCGATTTCCTGGCTGCTTCCCCGGAGGGATTTCTCGTTATCCAGGTCGCCGTCTATATCATAGGGGTAGAGCCGGACGATGTTCCGCAGGGCGGAATCGCACTGGATGGAAAGGTATTCATGGTAATTATCCACATTGAAGATCGCCTTGGCGGTATTCACCACCCGCCAGATCACCGCGATACCGATGATGATGGGGTTTCCCAGCTCGTCGTTGATCTTCTGCTGATCGTTATTCAGGGTGAGCACCTTGAGGGAGATTTTTTTGTTCCCCTGGGGCTGCCGGGATGCGCTATTAATCACTTTGCCGGAGGAAAGCTCATGGCCGCCGCTTTCCCCGGCGCCGGCGGTCCGGGAAACCGGGTTTAGGGAGGAAACAAAGGGGTTTACAAAGAAGAACCCCGGCCCCCTGAGGGTGCCGTGGTAGTTTCCAAAAAGGGTCAGCACCAGGGCTTCGTTGGGCTTCAGTATCCGCAGGCCCGCGTACAGGATTGGCCCGGCGATGCCGGCGTACAGGCCGCATAGGACCATGAGGGGAACGTTGATCCGCCCCAGGACCGGCAAAATAACGGACAGCGCCGCCGTTAGTAACATCAGCAGGGTGTTGCCCAGGAGTATCGCCATACCGTTCAGGCAGGGGGCGATCTTTTCGTTCATAACCGCGGGTTCGGAATCAGGGTAATGCTTGTTCATAATATCTCCTTGATATTAATATAGTATTAAAATGATACTAAATTGACTGGCCTCTTTTGTCAAGCGTCTTTCCCGAGAAATCAGGATAAACGCATAGGAATGTTCTTACCAGGAACTCCATCCAAAATCACAAAAATAACGAAAAATTTTAACCACCAAGGCGCACTTTCCCGCTATGGACTAAAGGGAAAGTAAAGGCGAATAGGGGAGAAAGAATAGGAGCCCAGGCGCTTTCCTTGTCTTCCGTAGTACGCCCTCGTGTACTTCTTGGTTTTCTCTTCCTTCTGCGCCTTCGTGCCATCCTTCCACGCCTTTACTTTTCCTTAAACCGCAGTGGAAAAGTGTAAAATCTTCGTATATTGTCGCTTGGCGCTCCTCCTGTGATCTATGCGTTTATCCTGGCAGATGGGGCTTGGCCCTTTCCCCTGTTTCCCTGCATAATGCCTCATGGACACTACCGCGCTTGACGATGCCGTATTGGCCGGGGCCCTCGTCCCCCGTTTCCTTGACTATGTGCGGGTTCACACCACCAGCGACCCGCACGGGGACCTTACCCCAAGCACGCCGGGGCAGTGGGACCTGGCGCGGGCCCTGGCGGAGGAACTGCGGGCCCTGGGGCTCCGGGAAGTTACGCTGACGGAGCACTGCTACGTGATAGGCCGGCTCCCCGCATCGCCGGGCAGGGAGCAGTGCCCGGTAACAGGATTCCTGGCGCACCTGGACACCTCGCCCGATGCGCCGGGGCAGAACGTGCGCCCCGTACTGGTGGAGAGCTACGACGGGAGGCCGGTAACGCTGAGCGGCGGCCTGACGCTGGACCCCGGCGCGGACCCCTACCTGGCCGCCCAGCGGGGCCGGAGCATCATTCACAGCGACGGAACAACCCTCCTGGGAGCGGACGACAAGGCGGGCATAGCGGAGATCATGACGGCGGTAGAATTCCTGCTGCGGCATCCTGAAATAGGCCACGGCCCGCTGGAAATTATCTTTACGCCCGACGAAGAAACCGGCAGGGGCCTTCCCGAGCTTCCGAGGGAACTGATCCGCTCCGCTGCCTGCTACACCCTGGACGGGGGCGCCCTGGGGGAACTTGAAATCGAGTGCTTCAACGCGTACAGCGCGGAAGCCCGCTTCCAGGGCAAGGTGATTCATCCCGGCGCGGCGCGGGGCATCCTGGTCAACGCAGCCCTGATGGCGGCGCACTTCGCAGCCCTGCTCCCCCGCTCGGAAAGCCCGGAGGCCACGGATGGCTACTATGGCTACTATTGCCTCACCACCATCCAGGGAAACCACGAAGAGGCGTCGGCGGAACTCATCGTGCGCGACTTCAGCCGGCCCGGCGCGGAGCGGCGGGTCCGCGCCCTGGACGCCTTTGCCCGTGCGGTAGAGGCGCAGTTCCCCGGCGGCAAAGTCACGGTCACGAGCAAGCCCCAGTACTTCAACATGAGGGAAAAAATCGGCGCCCGCCCGGAAGTGCTGGACAAACTCGAAAGCGCGGCGCGGAACACCGGCGTAAACTTTGAAATCAAGCCCATCCGCGGCGGCACAGACGGCGCGCGGCTCACCGAACTCGGCATCCCCACGCCGAACATCTTCACCGGGGGCCGCAACTTCCACAGCCGCATCGAGTGGGTCTCCGTCCCCGCCATGACCGCCGCGTGCAGGCTGGTCATCGAGCTGGCGCGGCTCTGGGGAGAAGGAGGCAGCGTATAGCCCGGCCCCCTCCCCCGCCGACAGGCGGGTTCTTGCGCCGTGGCTGCAAGCCCCTTCGGGTCTGGCAATTATAGGAAAAATCCATGTGCCGCTATACAGCGGCACGAAATTGTCCCTTGCGCGGGCTGAAAGCCTGCGGCTTTCAGCTTGGGAGTTTGCTTCACCGCCTATGGCGGTTCCGCAAACTCCAGCGAAAAATCACGGGGCGTTGCGGGGGCGGAGCCCCCGCACGGGGGTAGCGCAAAAGCGTTTTGGCGGAGCCAAAACCTTTGGAGCGCAGGGGGCTTGGCCCCCTTCCTGATTCTTCACTCCTGACTTCTCCCTCCTTTCGTGATATTGACAGATTTTTTCAAAACGGAGACCATACTTTATGCCTGCGGAACATGGGGGTAAAACCCGCGCCGAAGTTGAACAGGAATTAAGCGCCATCGAAGGGGAACTTCTTGATCTGGAAGATGACCGGGAGATGATTCTGGGACAGGGCGGGCACCACGTGCCGGGGGCCATGCGCAGCCGGCTGGACGCCCGTTATGCGGAACTGGAACAAAAGCGGGATGAGCTGCGGGAATTACTGGCTGCGGGGCAAAAGGCGGAATAATGAACTTATTTATTAAAAATATGGTTTTTTTTATACCCTGCAATTATACTTAGAGTATTGATGTCTAAATATAGTATGGGTGCGGGCCTGGCGGCCCGGCTCATTTGCGGAGTGTAACGATGCCGGACAATACGAAGGAACTGGTCAAGTGGTCTCAAACTTTCTCGGTGGGTATCAAGATTATTGATGATCAGCACCGGGAACTGCTTGAACTGACCAATGATATGTTTCGCCACTGTGTCGGGGAGGAAAAGGCGGAACGGGAATACTTTGAGAAGGTTATCCATGATGCCGTGGATTATGTGAAGATTCACTTTGCCACGGAGGAAAAGATCATGCTCAAAACGGGCTATGCGGGTTACGCGGAGCACAAGCGGGAACATGAGAGCTTTGTTCTCAATGTGGTGGAGCAGATCCAGGCCTACAATGCGGGTAAGCCCCTCGTGCTCAACACCTTCACCCGTTTTCTCAAGGAATGGATACTCACCCACATAGCCGTTTCTGACAAGCGCTATTTTGAGCACTTCAAGCGAATCGCCACGCGGAAGGCCAACGGTGTTTTGAGCATCAGCCAGAACGATATACAAAAGGCCGTATCCTAAGGGCCGGCCAATTCCACACGCCGGAGCCGTCCCTTCCAGGACGGCTGTGAAGATCCTGGAGGAGGATTTTTATTTTAAACTTGACAATTATCGTCCATTATCTTACCATAGAGTATGTTGATTACTAAAGAATCGGATTATGCGGTACGGATAATCCGCGAACTTTCCCGCGGAGGCAGGGAGACGGTGCAGACTATCTGCAGAAATGAACGGATTCCGCAGCCCTACGGGTACAAAATACTCAAAAAACTGGAAAAAAAAGGACTTGTAACAAGCTTCCGGGGCGCCAAGGGCGGCTATTCCCTGCTGGGGAACCCGGAAAAAATGACGCTTTTTGATGTGTTTACCGCCGTGGACGGGAATCTCCTGCTCACGGAATGTATGGGCCCCAAGCGTGAGTGCCCCATGAATTCCGAGGGGCGCTGCAGGGTGCATGGTGAATTTTCACGGCTGCAGGAATTGTTGCTGCAGGGGCTCAAGGAGAGGCCCTTAACGGAAATCCTGTAAGTCCCGGCCCAAAACCCTGCGCTTTTAGCGCAGGGTCAATTAGTTTTGGGATGGGCTTTTGGTTTTATCTACAATCTTGACGGTTTTAGTGAAGAATCCTGCGGCAAGCCGCGGAATTCTTCGTCGAGAGGAAATCCAATAGAGCGGCCGGAGTAGGAGCCCGGCCCGCCGGTCAAGATGTAGCAGTTACTTTGTGCGGAGCGTCCGTCCGGTGTGCCGGGCGGGCCCCAAATAGCGATTGGAGGTTGCTATGAACGAGAGTGTCTACGGGTGTTCAACCTGTGCCAGCGCGGATAAACCCCTGGAGGAGTTTATCGCCGGTCTTC
>JAISQV010000281.1 GCA_031273985.1 Spirochaetaceae bacterium
GGCCCCTTCGAGGTGGATCAGCAGGTGGTGTACCCCAGTCAGGGCGTGGGGGTGATACGGGCCATAGTGGAGAAGGAATTCAAGAGCCATGTGGTCCCCTATTACAAGATATACCTTGAGGTGTCGGACATGACGATCATGGTCCCCGTGGACCGGGCCGAAGATTTGGGCATCCGGGCCATCGTGCCCATGGACGAGGCCAACCGGGCCCTGGAGCTCATAGGCCAGGAATTTGACCCCATTCCTTCGGACTGGAAGCTCCGCTACCAGATGAATCTGGATCTGTTGAAGAAGGGCAGCGTTACCGACATAGCCGCCATAGTCCGCTCCCTCTACCACCGGAGCAAGGTCAAGGAACTCCCCATCCTGGAGCGGAAGCTCTACGATTCGGCCCTGAAGCTTCTGGAGGATGAGGTGTCCTTTTCCCTTCACAAGCCCAAGGAAGAGGTGGAGACCCTGATCTTCGCCCGGCTTGAATCCCGCTGATTCCCCGCCCATGATTCCCCGTATTGCCGTTATCATCACCGCCGCGGGCCTCTCCCTCCGCATGGGGGGCGGCAAGAAAGAGTACCTTCCCCTGCCGGGGCGTTTTGACGGGGCCGGGAAGCCCCTCTCGGTTCTGGGCGCATCGCTCCTGGTCTTTGCCGCCCTGCGCGGCGTCGAAACCATCGTGATAACCCATCCCCCCGGCGGCGAGGCGGCCCTGCGCGAGGCCCTGCCCGCTCCGGAGGGCGCGGGGGTGATCCTGGTTCCGGGGGGCGAAAGCCGCCGCGCCTCGGTGCAGCGCGCGCTGGAAGCCCTGGCTTCCCCCCAGGTGGCGCTGATCCACGACGGGGCCCGGCCCTGGGTGGACGGGGAGCTCGCCCTGCGGGTCGCCGGGGCGGCCCTGGAACACGGCGCCGCCATACCCCTCCTCCCCCTGAGCGAGACTCCCAAGGAGCATGACGGCGCCGGCCTGATCACGGGGCACCTCCGGCGGGGGCGCGTGGGGCTGGCCCAGACCCCCCAGGGCTTTCTCTGGCCCGGCATACTCGAAGCCCACCGGAAGGCCGAGCGGCGGGAGCGGGAGGAGGGCTTTGAGTACACCGATGACGCGGAAGTCTGGGCGGAATTCATGGGCCCCGTGGCCGTGGTCCCCGGCTCGGCGCGGAACCGGAAGATCACCTTTCCCGGCGATCTGGAGGCCGGGCCGGAGGTTCCCCCCTGCTCCGCATAGGCTTGGGCTGGGACCTGCACCGCCTTGAGCCGGGCCGGCGCTTCCTCCTCGGCGGGGTGGAGATACCCTTCGACCGGGGGGAGGCGGGCCATTCCGACGGGGACGCGCTTGCCCACGCGGTTATTGACGCCCTTCTCGGCGCGGCGGCCCTGGGGGACATAGGCGAACTCTTTCCGCCGGGGGACCCCCGCTTCCGGGACGCCGATTCCCTGGCCCTGCTCAGGGAGGCCTGGGCGTTGGCACGCCGCCGGGGTTTCAGGCTCCTGAGCCTGGACTCCGTGGTGATCTGCCAGGAGCCCAGGGTGCTGCCCTGGCGGGAAGCCATCCGAGCCTCCCTGGCCCGGGCCCTGGAGGTATCCCCGGAGCTGGTGTTTGTCAAGGGAAAAACCGCCGAGGGCCTGGGCGATACGGGCCGGGGGCTTGCCGTAGAAGCCCTGGCAACGGCTCTTCTGGAGGGCGGGGAATCGTGAAAGCCGCCCCCTGGGACGCCGTCATGTCCGCCCTGGAAGACTGGCGCGGCGCCTGGCTCCGGGAGCACGGCGAGGGGGAGGACCCCGCGGTAACGGCCATTGCCAGTTACTACCGGCTGGACCCCTGGGCGGTGCTGGCCTCCACGATACTGAGCCTGCGGACCAAGGACGAAACCACCATGGCGGCCTCCCAGCGGCTTCTCAAAGAGTTACCCACCATGGAAGCCCTGGCCGCCCGCCCGGAGGAAGAAATAGAACGCCTGATCTACCCCGTGGGTTTCTACCATACCAAGGCGAAGAATCTCAAAAAAATGGCGGGGATCATCCTGGAGCGCCACGGCGGAAAAGTCCCCGCCGACATGGAAACCCTGCTTTCCCTCCCCGGCGTGGGCAGGAAGACCGCCAACCTGGTGCTTTCCGAGGCCTACGAAATAGACGCGATCTGCGTGGATGTGCACGTACACAGAATCTCCAACCGGGCCGGCTGGCTCGGGGCGGCGGGGACGGGCTCGCCGGAAGAGACCGAGCGGGTCCTGCGGGACACGCTGCCCCGGAAATACTGGCGGCGGATCAACCTCCTCCTTGTTTTTTACGGCCAGCAAGTCTGCCGCCCCCTGAGCCCCTGGTGCTCCCGCTGCGTGGTAGCCGCCCACTGCGAGCGCCGGGGCGTGGATCGCAGCCGCTAGCAAACAAAGCCCGCAAAGGCAAGACCCAAAATCAGGCGCAGCCGGGTGCGCCCAGGCATTCAAGAAATGGAGCTTTCCGGCCGTAAATTAATGGGTGAAGGCCCTTAAATATCTCGCCGCCCTGTGGGTGAGCATTCTGGTACACTCCCTCTTGTCCTTTTTTGCCGGCTCGGCGGGGCTTTCCGCATACGATCAACTAAAGGCCGAAACCGCCCGGCAGGAGGCCAACCTTGAGGCCCTGCAGCGGACTACCGGGGAGCTTGAGGGGGAGAAGGCCGCCCTGCTCAACGACCCCCAGACGATCAGGGTCAAGGCGCGGGAACTGGGCTACGGCGGCCCGGAGGAGCAGTTTGTCCGCATTGTGGGGCTCTCCCGGCCCATGCGTCAGCGTTACAACGCGGGGCAAAGCATCGATGCCAGGCCGCCGGAATTTCTCCCGGAGTCCACGATACGCCTCGTATCGCTCCTCGCCGGGGGCATCACGCTGGTCTTCCTGCTGATCTGCAGGAGCCTCAAAATGCTGCTGTAGGGCGGTATCCGTTTCCGCCGTCAGGGGCGGCCCGGCGGGCTCCTCGTCCACTCGGTTTCCTGCTCCCCGGCGATACCGGCCTCCGCGTCTCCTCCGGGGTGCGCCCCAATCGCCCGCCGAATACCCCTGAGGACGGAGCCCCCCTCAAAGAGCGCAAGCTCCCAGTGCATGGGCTCCGCCTCCCGCACAAGCCGCCGGGCCTCGTCGTAGGGCGCCGGGTGGTAGTAGCGCTCATGGTTGGGGGAAACCTGATCCACCAGGAGGATGCCCTCTTCGATACGCCAGGACAGCTCCATCTGGACGCCGGATAGGAAGAGCGCCATGCCCCGGCCCTGGGGGAAGAAGCGGATCATCGCTATGCCCCTGTCCCCCCGCCATGCGCCCAGGATTCCCCGCTCCGTGGGGTATACCCTTGAGGACGCCGGGGAAAAACCGGGGCCCTCCCCGGCCCCCTGATTCCTCGCCGGGGCAAAGGCGGTTTCCATCATGCCCCTGGCCCTGAGGGCCAGTTCCCCCGTGCTGCGATAGACCCCGGTGTAGCGGGCAAGCTCGCCGGTCCGCAGATTCTCCACCTGCATCTCCAGAACCCGGCCCGCCTCTTCCTCCCGTATGACGAAGGAAAGGCTGTAGTCCAGGGTTTCCGGCGGGGCCGCCGAAACCCCGCCGCCGGTCTCATCAACGTCATCGGGTGTCTCTTCCGGTATCTCTTCCTGCGGCTCTTCCGGCACGGCGGCGCTGCGGACCAGGGTGCCCCTGCCGGAAAGGTAGGATTCCAGCAGGGCTTCAATGATCCGGGCCTCTTCCTGTCCCAGTCCCGGAAAGGTAAATTCCCCCACCTGCAAAAGGAGCCTTTCTTCTTCGGGGAAGGAGAACCCCGCAAGAGAACAGAGTAGTACAAGGGTAAGAATTTTTCTCATGGTCCGGCGGTGCGGTCCCGGGGCCGCACCTTAATGGATAGTGTACACCTTCCGGGGGACTCAGGCAAGAAAGATTATTGAATGTTAGTTATGGCGCACAAAAGCGCCGCTATAGCCGCGCAGCCTGAAGCGCTCCAGAAGGGCGGCGCTCTCCCCCCGGTTCACCGGGCCCACGAGGATGCGGTAGAGGGAGCCTGTTTCCTGCACCGCCAGGGGGTAGGTCCGGCCAAGCTTTTCGAGTTCCTGCGCCGCCAAATCCGCCCTGCTGTAGGCGGCAAGCTGCAGGTAGTAGCTGCCCCGCTCAAGCTCCCGTATCACGGGCGCGGAAAAGCGGCCTTCCCCGGCGGCGGGGCTCTCCCCGGCGGGCGCGGCGGGAGCGGGAGCTGTCCCGGCTGCCTGCGCGGGCGCTGCTGCGGCCCCGGCTGCCTGCGCGGGCGCCGCCGGAGCGGGCTCCCTGGCGGCGGGCGCGGCGACAAAGGCGCCGGGGTCCATGGCCGGCTCAAGAGGGGCGGGCTGCCCGGCGCTCCGCTCCGGGATCGGCGGGGCCAGGGGCTCCAGCGGGGGGAGCGGCGGAAGGGGGCCCGGCCCGGTTGCCCGGCGCTCCGGTATCGGGGGAATGAACAAAGCTTCGGGGATGTACACCTCCTGGTCCGTCTCACCGGCATAAGAACGCTCCGGTATTGGGGCAACCTCGAAATCCTCGGGGAGGCCCTCGAAGGGGTATTCCGGCGTCCGCTGGTCCGCGGGAACCAGGGAAATCTGGTATTCCGCCGGCAGGGGCGGCGGCGGGGCCGGGTAGGGCGGCTCCGGCAGGTAGACCCGGCTGTCCGAAGGATTCGGGGCGTACTCCGTCTGGGCGGGCTGACGCAACACATTCTCCTGGGGCGGCGGGGGGGCGGGGGGCGCTGCGTAGGCCGGTGGGGGCGGCGGCTCGTAGGCCGGGGCGGCGGGCGCGGGCGGCACGTAGGCCGGAGCGGGAGGCGGCTCGTAGGCTTCGGCCAAAAATGTCTCGGGGGAAGCCGCCGGATCCGGAAGCGGCTCAGGCGGGGCGGTCCAGCCAAAAACAGAATAATCCGTCCTGTCCGGGGCGGGGGGAACCTCACCCTCCGGGGGCGGAAGGTCCACGATCAGGTCCGCCGCCGCGGGATTGGGGGGAATTGCCGGGCGGAGCCCAGCTTCCGGGGCGGCCTCCGGGCGGAGCCCAGCTTCCGGGCGGAGCCCGGCTTCCGAGTGCTGCCCGGCTTCGGGGGCGGCTTCCGGGCGAAGCCCGCTCTCCGGGGGGGCCCCGATGGGGGGCACGAAGGACGCCGGATCGGGGACCGGCTCCTCCGGCGGGCGCTCCGGCGGCGCATAGGCCGGGTTTCCCGCGTCGTAATTCGCGCTGAGGCCCGCCGCGGCGAGGGCCGCCCGGGGGTCGAAGTCCGGGTCTCCTGAAACCATCCCCTGATTGAAGCGGGAAAACGCGATGGGGTCCTGGGGCATGGTCATCCTGATCCGGCCTATGGAGCGGTTTTGCAGCCCTACGGCCCGGGCAGTATCGGCGGACACGATGGCCAGAAGGCCGGGTGAATCCAGCGAGGCGGCCACGATGACCCTGATGCTCTTCCCCGTCTCCAGATTCGTAAGATCCACCACGGTATTCCGGGGAAAGGACTTCGTGGCCACATAGTAACCTTCATCGGGGAGCTCCCCGTTGAGGCTTACCGCGGCGGCGCCCTCCCACACCGAAGCGGCGCTGCTGAGCAGTGCAAACACCGCAATAACACAGACCGCGCCTGGTTTCTTCATCGTCTAATCCTTCAAGTGGGCAAGCAGCATACGCCCCGCCTGCCGCGCATTCACCAGAATATCCGGGTCCGGGATTCTGCCGGGAAGGGGAAACTGCTCCTCCACAACAAACTGATAAGGCGTAACCCTGAAAACCCTGAGCGAGACCCGGCGGGGCTCCAGCGGCCCCCTGCCGTCCCAGGCCCGGTAATCCAGAAGGGCCAGAATAAGAAACTCCACGCCGCCTTCCCGCGCATCATAAAAATCCCGCATAAATTCCGGGGGAAGCTCCTCCCGCGCGGGGCTGCCAAGCCGCAGTATGGGCGCATTGCTCACAATGTGGCCCGCGTCAAAAAAGGCGTCCATAAGACCCGTCTCCCAGCGGTTCGAGGCATCGGAGCTCGGCGCCTCCCGTGAAAGCCCGGTCTCCCCCACGATGAAAGAAACGGTATGAGCCGGAAGCGGCGCGGCGCTGAGGGCAAGAAGGACGGCAAGAACAGGCCGGTACGAATGCATGGAAACCTCCGTTCAATCTATCGGCAGAAAGCAGGGCGGGCTGTAATAAGTTATAAAGGGGAGGGGGCCGAGCCCCCTACGCCGGAGCCTCCTCCCCGCTTCGCGGGTCCGGGGTCTCCGGCTACCCCCGTGCGGGGCTCTGCCCCGCAACGCCCCGTCCTCTCTCCCCGTGCCC